>NZ_PNDP01000073.1:0-19849 GCF_005886415.1 Pseudoalteromonas sp. S327
ATACCAATTCGTTTGATTAAGTGATCTATTTTGGATGATGGAAAAACGTGTTGATAGCTAGGCAAAAAATTCGCTATTTAGTTGTTCTCGGCAATTGCTCCTGCATTGCTCTACCTTCTGCATCTATACAGTCGTAAATGAGAATTTTTTAACTCTGATAGCGACACGTTTTAGCCCCTCAAAATGATTAAGTATTATTGCGGATTGGTATTATATGTAATGCGCCCTAATAGTAATCATAAAAATGCGGCTTAACGTTCATTGCGTTAAGCTGTAGTGGCTCATATCTAAACTGACACTTTTATACGCGGGTTGAAGCTTCATATGGCAGGCAGCTACAGACAAGGAGAGGACGGTCAGAATGATTTAGGTGTGTATAGTATTTAGCGAAAGAGAAACCAACTTAAACAAAAAGTAGTTCGTGCAGTTTCTATAACGATCATTTGCTTTTTGAATTCTGAGTTTTTCCAAATTTATTATTGTTTTTTTCCGTGGTAATTCGCTTGTTTGCTGCACTTTTGTATCAGATTAAAACAGTCGCACTAACATGCCAAATTCCATCGCAGTGCCTTTCTATTTACGTTCAAAATAATTATTGATGGTGTCAAGCCTCTAAACTCTCCACCTCTAGTTTCAGTATTTCAGCGAGTACATCTGAATCATATTGTATTGCGTAATAATCGCTATGACACATTAAAGTGACTCTTTTTTGGGTATTGGTTAGAACGTTTAGCTCAAAATAAGTTCGTGGCGACTCAGTACTATATATTCGTGTCGTAACTAACAGAAGCTTTTCAAACGAATCAAAAGCGACTTTAATTTTCGGATTGTTCGAACTGCCGACATTTAGCACTTTTTCATTTAGATCAAAATAAAATCTTCTTCTGCTTCTTCTGCATATCAAGGTCGTGCCTAAACTAAAGAGTCCCCCCAATGTAAACACGACAATAACGAAATCGGTTTTCGAATCAAGGTTGGGCTCCAACTGCCAAACTTTAGCTGACATAAATATGCACACTGTCCAACAAAAAATATGCAATCCCCATTCAAACAAATAACTTCTAACGTTAGGTGTAATAGTTACTACATCTTTATTTATGGTCAATTTAGCGTTGCAAAAACTAGAAGCAACTAGGTCTCCCGTAATATCAATTTCGTCACTCGCTTTCATATTTAAGCTCTCTTATGAATCGTAGAAACGAGTATAAGAAACAATAACTCTATAGGCTAGATATAATGGCAGCTGTATTTGAGCCTAGTTTTAAGCTTTCCTGGTAGATGTTTTGAAAAAATATGAAATGAGTTTCCGTCAAGATAATTAAATGAGCTGGTCTTTGAGGTGAAAAAATTCTTTATCCCAAGCTTCACATAACTTACATAGCTGTCTATCAGGTAATGTCCAAACCAATTAACCGAAACTGCAAAATCAGATATGAGCTACTAAATTAAGCCGCTTTTTAATACACTTTTAAACCTAATTAACCAAATAACTAACTAAAATCGACCACCACTTCATAGCGCCCTGGCTTGTCGTTTACATCGTAAACCCAGCCGTGGCGTTTAATTATTTTTTCGCTTAATTGCAGGCCTAGTCCGTACCCTATGCTGGCGTGTTTTGCTGAGGGCGAGCTCGCTTTAGGGGCATCGTCTTGCTTACTACAATTAACAATAGTCACTTTACTGCCTTGCTGCGTAATATGTACTTGGCCAAATTGGGTATGTTGGTAGGCATTACGAATTAAATTAGTCAGTACAATGTGGCACGCAGTAGCATCGGTGGTAATAACGCTCTCTTGCTGGGTGTTTAAAACCACCTCAACGTGCTTAGCATTAAGCAAGTAGTTAAGCTCATTACTCAGGGTCGTTATTTTATCACTAAGGTTTACAGGTTCTGGACTACTTTGCTGATCTTCGTTGCGGCTTAGCCATAATAACGTATCGGTTAAATCGCTCATGGTTAAACCGGCGCGCTCTATACGCTCAAGTGTAAGTTGTTGTTTATCACTTAACGGGGCTTTTTCGCTCAGCCGATTGAGTAGCTCAACGTTACTGCGAATAACCGAAATTGGCGTACGCAGCTCGTGGCTGGCATAGCTTAAAAAGCGCTGCTCACGCTCTACGCTTTCATTTGCCGAAAGTAAGCTGCTGCGTATTAATGTGGCTAAAGTGTTTAGTTCGTTATATGTAAAATCAGGCGGTGTTTGCTGCAGATTAGTTTGGTTTAACGATTTAGCCCAACCCCTTAACGACTCCACTGGCTTGGCTATTTTTTTCATTACCATAAACAAAAAAAACGCAAATAACACAATGGCCGCAATGCCTGTAATGGCAATCCATAGCATGCGTTGTTCGGGCTCTATATTAGCGAGCAATTGTGGTTTATCTTTTTCGAGCATAATGCGCGATATATAACGCGGCTCGCCTTCGGGGTTTGGATAATACACCACAAAAAATAAATTTTGTGGCATAGAAAACATCGATGGCCTGTCTTTTGTTTTATGTAAAAACCCCACCTCTGTTGGTTTTTTAAAACGCTGCTGAATTGACGCAGGCATGTCTTCCCAGCGACTTGCTATATTAAAGCCCACCAGCTCTTTTGTTTCCCCAGGCTTTACTTCAGTGGTTTGCGAAAGCTTTAACATAACTCCGTTTAAGCCTTTATCTAGCCCATCAATAAAGTAATTTACACTTAAAAACGAAAAGCCAATGGCCATAGCAGAGCTAAGCACTACCATACTGGCAAAAAAGTAGAGCCTTAAACTAGGCCTTATTTTCATTGTGGTTGCCCTTCATTTGCTGTTATTGCAAAGCCCACACTAGGAATGGTCTCAAGTGTAACTTGGTGTGTGGTGGCTTCTAATTGCTTACGTAAATGATGCACATGCACTTTTAAACTGTTGCTGTCGGGCTGCTCTTCGCCCCATATAGCTTGCATAATGCTACTGCGGGTAACAGGCTGCGGCGCATGGCGTACTAAGGTTTCTAGCAATTTAAATGCAATGGGCGATAACTTTAATGTTTGCCCCTCTACATCGGCACTGCGCTTTGCTAAATCTAAATTTAAATTAGCTAAGGTGAGGCGTTTTGCCTCACCACTTTTGCGCTTTGCCAGCACTTGTAGTACCCGCGCTACTAGCTCTTTCATGGCGAAGGGTTTTACTAAATAGTCGTCGCTACCGGCGGCAAAGCCCTCAAGTTTATTATCGAGGCTATCGCGTGCGGTCAAGATTAATACCGGAATATCTTTACCTTGTTCACGCAATGTTTTGCACATTGTTAAGCCGTCCATTTTGGGCATGTTTACATCTAAAATAATCATTTGATAATCATTAATTTGCAGTAAATTTAAGCCCAAAACGCCGTTGCTTGCATGGTCACACTCAATGTCTTCTATATCGAGGTAATCAACAATTGTTGTTGCCAGGTCTATGTCGTCTTCAACCAGTAGTACGTTTATCATTAAGAGGCAGCTCCTTCGGTGCGTTTACCACTTAAAAAGTCTAACACATTGGCAAGTAAGCGCTTAATGTCTATTTGAATCATTAATAATGCCGGAATAAGGATTAATGTAATAACCGTGGCAAACAAAATACCATAACCAAGTGATGCCGCAGCAGGAATTAAAAACTGTGCCTGCATTGAGGTTTCGCTTAATAACGGCACTAAGCCCGCGTAGGTGGTAATTGAGGTAAGCATTACCGCGCGCAGGCGGCTTGTACACGACTCTACAATGGCATCGTGCGTGCTCATGCCTTCATCTTTTACCAGCTCGTTAAAGCGCGATACCAATAATAGGCTGTCGTTTACAACCACCCCACTGAGCGCCAAAATACCATTTAAAGAAAGTATGCTGATGGTTAAGTCGTTCCACCAATGGCCTAAAATAGCACCCACAATACCAAACGGAATCGCCACCATAATCAACATGGGTTGAATGTACGATTTAAGCGGAATCGCCAGCAATACGTAAATAACTAATAACGCGGCTATAAACATAGTGGCCATTGAGCCTGTTGTTTCGTCTTGCTCTTCGGCTTCTCCGGCAAAGTGAATACTTAAGTTAGGAAATTGCGCGTTAAGCTCAGGCACTAAGTCGCGGCTTAAGTTAGCAACTAATTCGTTAGATGCCACAATGTTTTTATCTACTTGTGCGCTTAAGTAAATTGCACGTAAGCCATCAATGCGGGTTATTTCATCTTGCTGATATTCGCTGCTTATATTGGCTACGTTAACCAAAGGTACTACGGTGCCATCGGGTAACCTAATACGCGATTGCATTATATCGGCTGGTGTTTTACGGGCGTTTTCTGGGTAACGCACACGTACTTTTACTTCGTCTTTATCGCGCTGGTAACGCTGTACAATTGCTCCACCAAAAGCTTGTAATACTTGCTCTGATAGGCTCGCCGTATCCATACCTAAAGCGCGCCCTTGTGCATTTAAGGTAAATTTAAGCTGTGGCTGACCTGGGTTTAAATTATCGTCTATGCCATTAACACCAGCAGTATTTTGTAAGCGCTCTTTAAACAGAGCGCCTGCAGCCATTACAGTTTCGTCATCCCAGGCTTTTAATTCTACTTTAAAGTTATCAACCATTTTACGTGTAGCCAATACTTGTAGTTTTTTGCTGCCCTCTGGCATACCGGCAAGGCGCTGCCATTCTTGTGCAAATTCGCTTGCTGTAAAGTCGCCCTCGTTTAATAGCTCAACACTTACCGTACCGCTAGTATCGCTACTGCTCACTAATTGTAAGCTCGTTATTTCGCTCTCTTGCGAGTCAAACTTATCCATTAAATTTTGCTGGGCTTGTAGTGCACTTTGCTCAAGCGCTAACAAGTTTTTATTAGTTTGCCCATACGCTGCATCGTTTTGCATAACAAGTTCAGCGGTTACGGTATCGCCGGCAATACTTGGGAAAAAACCTACTTTTACTGCACCGGTCATAGGCATGCCAACAACCAGAATAAAAAAGGCCACAAATGCAGCAACAATGGCGTATCTAAATCGTAACGAGTATTCAATAACGCGGCGGTACACTTTATCGCTAAACCAAGTTAGACCGCTGTCGGCGCCATGCTGCACCTTTGACCACAAGCCACTAAGACCCGACTTTAACTGGCGTTTAGTGCTTACGTGGGCTAAATGCGACGGTAAAATAAGTTTTGATTCAACAACCGAAAGCAGTAAACAAATCGTCACTACGGTCGCAAACTGTGAGTAAATTTTACCTAAGTTGCCAGATACATTCGAAAGCGCAACAAACGCCGCTACCGTGGTTAATACCCCAAATATGGTGGGTACAGCCACCTTCATGGTGCCTAAAATCGTGTTATTAAGGGTGTCGCCGTGTTTTTTGCGAGTGGTGTAAATACTCTCCCCCACAACCACGGCATCGTCGACCACGATCCCCAGCGCCATAATAAAACCAAAGGTGGTCATTTCATTTATGGTCAGTGCGGTGTAGCTGTCGGTCATAAAGTACAGCGTGCCAAAAAATACAAATGGCAAGCCACCTGCAACCCATAGCGCAACGCGTACATTTAAAAATATCGCTAAAATAACAAACACCATAATAATACCGGTTACGGCATTTTTAGTAAGCAGCGATAGGCGCTCGGTGATCATGGTGCTTTTGTCGTGCCAGCTTTCAAGCTCTACATTTTGCGGTAATAAGCCGCGCTCGTGCCATGTATCAATTACGCTTTGTGCTTGCTCAACTATGGTGGTTATATCGCTATTTTCATCCATTAAAATTTCAATGCCTACGGCATTTTGTTGGTTATAACGACTTAGTGAGTTGGTATCTTCTGCGAATGTGTCGGTAACGGTTGCTACATCACCTAATTTAATTTGTGTGCCTGATTGCGTTGTAAGTAACACTATATTGGCAAAGTCGCGCTGCCAGTAAGCTTGATCGGCCGCTTTTAGGCGCATTATTTTATTGCTATCGCGCAAGCTAGTAGAAAGCGGGCTCGATGATTCGTTGTTAATCACCTCGCTTACATCGCTAATTGTTAAACCGTAGGCTTGTAGTTTACCTTCGTCGATTTCTACCGACATCATAGGGTCAAGCACGCCCGATTGCTCTACATCGCTAATGCCCGATTTAGCTAATAAATCGGCTTTTAGTTTTTCACCTAGGTTTTGCAACGTATGGCGGTCGGCATCACCAAACAATTGTAAGGTTAATGCGTGATCTTGCCTACGCGCTTTGTCGATCACCGGCTCTTCGGCATCTGCCGGAAAGTTATTTATGGCATCAACTTGGTTTTTAACATCGGTGAGTAGCTCATCAAGCGAGTAATCGGTTTTTTTCTCAATGCTTACATGACTGCCGCTGGCATCGGATGTAGAGGTAATGCGCTTAATACCCGGTACGGTTTCAAGGGCTTCTTCTACTTTTAGGGCGATGCCTTCTTCTGCTTGTAAGGCATCGCCACTGTCGTAAACCACCGATACTGAAATAGTATCTGGCTCAAGGCTTGGAAACGCCTCTTTACGCAAAGTAGAAAGCGACATTATGCCCATTACTATTACGCTAATGAGTAATAAATTGGCGGCCACTGAGTTGTTAGCAAACCAGCTAATAATGCCGTGCAAAGGGTTAGTATTATTAGGTAATTGCGGTGCTTGATGCGGGCTCATTATGGCATCTCCTCAACAATTGGGTTTACTAACATATCGTTTAAGTAGCTTACGAGTGGGCGAGCCACCACACGTAAATTAGTGTGTCCTTCAATAGGAGAGATATAAACGTAATCACCGCGCTCAAATAGTTTTTGCGCTTGAATGCTCATTAACGTGTTTTGCTCGTTTACGTACCAAATTAAGCCCTCTTGCGATACTGCTGAGGCGGGTAATTTAATTACGTTGTTAAGCGCTTTACCAGCAATTTGTACCGCTAAAAATGTACCTGGTAACAATGGTGTTGCTTGCTCAAAAGGTTTGTCTAGCGCAACCACTACACTGCGCTGGCGTGAGCTATCGTCAAGGTGCTGCTCAAAACGAGCAATGTAACCTTGCCACTGATTCTGTGTTGTTACATCACTTAAAATAACCTCGCCCGACTTATCGCTTGCCAGGTTTTGCCATTGGCTTAATGAAAGCGGTACGCTAATTTCTACTTTGTCGGTGCTGTTTAATGTAGCCAGTGTATCGCCGATGCTTACGTAAGTGCCTAAATCTACATCGCGCGATAAAATAACAGCATCAAACGGCGCACTTATATGGGTGTTTTTTTCATCACGCTGCGCAGTTTGGAGTGCGTATTGGGCGTTATCGGCCGTTGCTTGGGCAGCTTCTAGCTGTAGCGTTCTAAATACTAAAGGCGAGCTTGGTGCTTGTGTTACACCCGAGCGCTGCCATTCACGCTTTGCTTGGTTTCCTAAGTCTTGCTCTTCTTGTAGGGCAAGTTTGGCATCTGCTAATGTGGCTTTAGCGCTCGCAACTGCTTGTAAGTATTCGGTGTTATCTATTTGTGCAAGCACTTGGCCTTTTTTAACTACATTACCGGTAGCAAATTGCTCGCTCATATTCGTTATTTCGCCCTTAACTTGTGCTTTTAAGCTAAGCGCCCAGTGTGCTTTAGCCTCACCGTGGCCGCTAACATAGGCTTGATACGTACTTGGCACAGCGTTAATAACCAATACATTGGGTGCCACAGATTTAGCCGGCTCAGGCTTTGGGCCATTTGCTTGCTGCGCCATTTTTTGGCCGTTATATGAAATAGCAAGCCCTATACAAACAATGGCAACAAGAGTTACAACAACAGGTACTGGCGAAATTTTCATGACGATACTCCAAGGCCCAAGGCAAGGCCTAAATCTATACGGTTAGTTAAAAGGGTGTAATTTATTTGGCTAAGCTGAGCTTGTAGGTCGTACACCTGCTGCTGCACGGTTAGTAAGTCTAAAATATCAACCAAACCTTGCTGGTATTTGCTTTGGTAGTTGCTATAACTGCGCTTAGCACTGGCAAGTGCTTTACTAATTTGTAGCTGCTGCTGTGTTAATGATTGCTCTTGGCCTAGTTCATTTTCTACTTCGTTTACGGCGCTAAGTAGCGTGTCTTGGTATTCCCAAAAGGCTTGTTCGGCATTTAATTTTGCAATATCAACTTGTGCACGAAGTGCCCCGCCTTGAAACAACGGCGCACTTAAACTGCCTAATAAGTTCCAAACTGGGCTGGTTAATAATGCTTGGCTGGGTGTGGCTGCTAAATCGCTAAGCGATGCCGAAAGCGTAATGCTTGGCAGTAAATCTTTGTAAGCTACATCCACTAAATAACGTTTAGATTGAATATTGTAATAGGCACTTTGTAAATCGGGGCGACGCGCTAAATCTTGCTCTGGTAACGCGCTTAGCGGCTCAATAACCTCAGGTAAAACAGAGGTAGTAGGTAAGTTTTCAAGTTTATCAACGCCCACTAATAATACTAAAGCGCGTTTAGCTTGTGCTATTTGTTCTTGATAATCGGCAATAGTGGCTCGGGTTGAAGCGGTATTTGTACGCGCGGTATCAAGGGCTTCTAAATCACCTAAGCCGTATTGGTAACGCTCAACAATACTTTGCTCGTTATTTTCTAAAACCGTTAAGCGCTGCTGCTCTATGTTAAGTAAATCTTGCTGCAAAATAATGTTTAAATACGTGCGCATCACGCTGGCTACTAAGGTGTCTTTAGCGCCTTGGTAAGTGGCCTGATTACTGGCTATGGTCATGTCTTGCGCGGCTACGTTATCAGCAATTTTTTGCCATACGTCGGCCTCCCAGCTAACCCCTAGTAATGAGCTGTACTGTGTGCCAGTTGTTTCGTTGCGCTGAGCGTCAAAATCGGCATCTACACTAAACCACTGGCTTGCTGCGGTAACATCGCGCTGCGCATAAGCAAGTTTTAGCGCCACATGCACTTGGTTAAACGAAGGATTATTTGCAACGGCTTGGTTAATAAGCGAATCAAGCCCCGCTATATTCACTAAATCAGTGATATAACTTACCTCGGTTGCATCATCTTGTGTGTATTGCCAATTTGCATGCTGCTTTAGCGATTGCTCGGTGCTATTACCTGTATAGCTTGGCTGGCTACTACACGCAGCAAGCGTGCAGCTAAGTGCAAGCAATAAAACCGTTGAGCGCTTTTTAAAATAAACCATTTAACTGTGCCTAATTTACGTCATTACACACAGTGTATTAGGGCAAGGGTTAAGGATGGGTTAAAAGGGGTTAACTTACTTTAGACAAATTAGTATTTGCCTCGTTTAGCCAAATTACGTAGCCTTTGGCAAAAATACTCACTTAAAACTCATATGCATAAATTAATTTTTACCCTTTTTTTAATACTCCCCACGTTATTGCAGGCTCAAGTAACCTTAAGTGATAAAACCATTATATACAGTGGCCAAATCAACAAACAAAATAACAATACGGCAGCTGAGCTTTTAAAAACTAACCCTACAATTAATACATTTACGATTACCAGCGGCGGCGGAAACATAGATTTAGGGATGGACTTAGCCGAATTAATTTTGGCGCATAAGCTAACAGTAAACATAAAGCAGTTTTGCTTTTCGTCGTGTGCTAATTATGTGTTGCTTGCTGGCCACCCTACTACAATTGAGCCCAATACAATTATTGGCTGGCATGGGGATGCAGCCTCAGCTAAGTGGTTAGATAGTGATATTGATGCCATGGTAAAGCACTTAAAAGAGCCACAAAAAAGCCAAAAGTGGCAAACATTACGCGCCCATTACGATGAGGTAATTGCTAAAGCAAGCTTGCGCGAAAAAGCCTTTTACACAAAGCTAAATGTAAATCACGACCTACTCACAGTAGGGCTAAAACCCAGTTTACGCAGCGCCGCCATAAAGCAACGTGCACGTGGCTGGACGTACTCACCTAAGGTGCTTAACTATTTTGGAATTAGCAATATTAGCTATAATAATTGGCAACCTCGTTCAGCTAAAAACTTTCCGCTGCTTATTATTAGCGACTTAAACTAATAACCATCCCCCTCTTTACTAATCTCATTTTTACTCACAATAAAGCCCTGTTAATAGCAGGGTTTTGTGTTTTAGCTGCCTTATAAGTACTTTGTGGATACTCACTATTAATATGACAAATACTTTACACACTTTAAAATCTAATTGATATGCGTTATCATTCGCAACATCATTAACTTTTAATATTAACAATAATGAACAAGCTAATTAAATTTACCCCAATATTATGCGCGCTTGCGTTGGCTGGTTGTGGCGGTGGCTCGGGTAATACTGCTCCACAGTTTTCTCAACCTAATTTAAGTTTTACTGTAAACGAAGACACCACTTTTTTAGGCCAAGTAACAGCCACCGACGACGAGGCACTTAGCTACACATTAGCAAACGCGCCAAGTAATGGGACGATAGCGATAGAAGCAAATGGTGAGTTTACGTATACGCCTAACGCCGATTTTTTTGGTAGCGATAGTGCTTCAATTTCAGCTAGCGATGGCTCTCTTAGTTCAAATGTAACGCTAAACTTTACGGTCGAAAATGTTAATGATACGCCGGTATTACAAACAACAAACGTATTTGTTACCTCATCATCAACAACAGAGGGGACTATTAATGTAGTTGATGCCGATGGAGATGAAATAACATTTACGCTGGTAACCTCCCCTGAAAGTGGTGTAATTACAATAAACGAAAGCACGGGCGAGTTTATCTTTGAAGCGCAAACATTAAGTTCAGTTAATGAAGCATTCGTAATAAGCTATACGGATGGCGTAATTGATGAACCAATTACGGCCAGTATTACACTAAGCCCTTCTTATGTAACAAATGAAGACAAACGTAATTTTTACTACAGCTCTAGTAAATCACACTTAAAACAAGCCGATATTGTAAACGAAAGCATTAACGATGAAATTTCACGTTATACCGTATACCAAGTTCAAGCAGCGGCGTATGCACGTGCTGGGTTTTTAGATACAGCCGAAGACTATTTATTACTCATTAACGAGCAAACAGCTCTTGCTGGAGGCCTAAGAGATGTAGGTGTTGCGTTAGATAGCATCAATGAAATAGAGCAAGGTGCACAATACCGCTCACGCGCCTTAGCTGCTTACAACCAATATTTAGCTGAAAAAGGGTTTGAAAACATCAACCGTAACGATGCAGCCTGGTTACTTGGTTTAGTAAATGATTATATGGATGTTGGTCAAACCGATGAAGCAGAAACACTGCTGGAAACTATTAACAGTTATGCAGAGATAGTACGTGAAGAGCAATATTCAACAACATATGGTTACTTTCAAACAGCATTTAAAAATGCAGCCGAAGGTGCATTAGATGTATATGCTGCAAACCCAACTGATGCCAATCAACTCACAGCACAAACTTTTGCTACTGCACTAGTAAATATTTCAAGTAACACAGGTTACCAAATTCAAGGTGGTAGTGGCGAGTATGCGGGTGAAAGAGTAGAGAAACTAAGAGCTCTTTATACTGCATGGGCAGCTGAGGTTTTATTTCGAGCCAACTCGCTTGAACTAGCCCGTGAATACGTAAACCTAGCGCTGTCGTTTTATGGTGTAACGGGCATAGATAGCAACTATGAGTTTGCTGCTTCAGAATACTCTGAGGCCAATTTAGGTACTTATACCTATCCACTACAAACTCTAGCCGGATTACTAGAAGGCCTTTATGACCTCGAAGAAAACCCTGCGTTTGCCTTACTTTCATCTGATTTTGATATCAGTGGTGCTAAACAAATTATGTACAGTTTTAGTATAACTAAAAGCATTATAGCGGGTTCATCTGTAGCTGATGCAACGGCTGAAGCCTTCACCTATTTTACAGAGGAAAGTGATTATAATGAGTTTTTTAGAAGTCTAACCAAAACATCAAATAACGCGGGAACAGCACAAGTTCTACATCAGTTTGGCTTTACAGAACAGGCTAAAGACGTATTAACTTATGCTGGTGAGTTTATTTCATCTGACGAGTACATAAGTGCAGAGTCATCTGCTTCTTTCTTAGCGGGTTCTAATGGATGTGGTTTACTGGTTAGCATTAGCGAAGAAATTGGCGCAGATTCTGCTGCTGCCGCAAATCGCTGTTTAACCATGTTAAATAAACTAAATACAGGCACATTACGAACTTTAACCGACACTTCTGCAATTACTGTTCATAACAATGTAATGGTATCACTTGACCGCGGTGGTTTGACTGACGAGATTGCCGCAGTAAATACGCAATTACTAAGTAAAATTAGTGTATTAGATGACATTGAAGATCGGTTTGAGTACAGCTTAGAAACATTAGGTTATTTAGTCGATGCTGGTTTTACTGATTTAGCCTTAACTACATTTAATAGTGCGATAGCTGAAGTAAACGAAAATTTAAGCACGTTAACAAGCGACCAATTGCTGGATATACTTGAAGCCCTTAAAAAAGAAACGGTCTCACTTAGTGCTCCAACAACTGGCTTTTGGGAACGTTACAGCATGCTTTCTAGCATGGGGGCTAATGCCGGCAGTATTACTGACTTTGCCAGCACTTACAGTAGTGTGAAAACACAAACCTCAGCACTTCTCGCTGATATTGAAACGCTTATTTTAGCGCAAGCCGATACTGTCATTATTGAAGCTATGGAAGATTTAGTCGAAGCACATACCTTACTTGACGAATACGAGCAAGCAACAGAGCTTGTAACTAACGATGTGAACGGTGAAGCCGACCAACTTGACCTTTACACCACAATGGCTGAATTAATTGCAAGCAAAGATGACTTTAGAGATAACCGTGTTGCCAGTGTTGATACTGATAACGACGGGCTTCCAAACTTCTTCTTAGCAAATGTAACTGATGAAGATATTGCCGCTTCGGGTTTAACAGCCGATGAAGATGCTGACAACGATGGTATTGCTGATAGCGAAGACAGCACTCCAATTGGCAACTAAATAAGAGAAAACAATGCAGACACGTTATATTTATGCGTGTCTGTTTTTGCTTGCCCATAATTCATATGGTGCGACCGAGCAAAAACAGACTCCTCCCCCACCTGAAGATTGCAGCACACTCACTGATGAAAAAAAAAGTTTATGTGAAGCTATCGAACACATCGAAGTTAAAGGCCAATTTATAGGGATAGAAGTTCCTGAAGTTATTGGTCGTTCGTATTTAGACCGCAGTTTTATTGATGCAACAGCCAAAGGGAATGGCGACATAAATGAGCTAATTGCACTTTTACCAGGCGTACAATTAAGCAATGAGGCATTAAGCATTGAAAGCTTAGCAGAGATAAGTGCGCCAGAAATATCCATCTCAGGTGCCCAGCCTTGGCAAACAGGTTTTTCACTTGATGGTATGAACTACAATAATCGTATTGATCCCGCCAGTAGTAGCCGCTTAACATCATCAAGTAATGACGTATCAGGCGGTGTGCAAAGCATGAATGTAAACTCTGATGTAGTTGAGTCTATTACTGTTTATGACCATAACATTCCGGCTGAGTTTGGTGGCTTTTCTGGCGGTGTGGTTGATACCAAAACAAAAGAAACGTTTGGCAAAGATAGTTTTAGTTTTACTGTACGCGGGAATCACAGTGATTGGGCTGATTATCATTATATTCAAGCCGACAATGAAACTGAGCAAAGTAGTACAGATGAAGCAGAATTAGAGGCTCCAGTATACGAAAAAATAAGCTATTCATTGAGCGGTAAAAAGCAACTTAATAAACGCCACGGTGTGATGTTTAGTTTAAATTACCTTAACAGTGATATAAGTGACTTATCACTGGGGCAAACAAAAACCCAAAGCCGCCGTAACATTAACGCTATATTTAAATATGGTTATAAGAACGGCTGGGTTGATAATTTTACGATAAGTATGATCTATTCTCCCTACGAGGTGAATGGTTTTATTACTGATGCACTTGATAGTGACTATCAGTTAGAAGGTGGCGCATATGGTAGCGCAATACAATTAAAGCAAGATTTTAAATATGTAACATGGGCAAGTAATTTAAGCTTTAACATAAGTGATAGTAGCCGAGATGGCCCAGCGCATTTTTATAATTGGCTACAAACAAAAGGAAAAGACTGGGGACAATACGCTAACCAAGGCGATGCAGACGAACGCTTTTCACGCCAAGGTGGTTATGGCGCGTTAGATAACCGCCAATTCACCACCAATTGGAAAAATACATTTAATTTAGACACTTTTAAATTTTTAGGGTTAACCCACTCAGTTGTGGCTGGTGCAGAAATTAAATATCAGCAAATAGAACGTGAGCGCTTTCAAGATGGCTATAACTACAGTTCGCCTGTTATATGGTCTAGTGCTAGTACACCACTTAATTGCAGTGGTTATTCACTTGATTGTCAAGCACTCGAAACCCTCATCCCTATAGAAAAATTAGCTGAGCAATTAGGCGGTGAGATTGACTTTAACAACTCGGAACACGTCACCGCATACAGTAATAATATAACTACTACAGCGCAATTTTTTAAAGGCCGAACTGTTAGCCCTGCTGAATACATAGATGTAAATTTAAATCGCAACGCACTCTACGTTACCGACCATATTAACTACGGCAAACTGGATGTGAATTTAGGTATGCGCTACAGCTATGATGACTTTTTACAAAACCATGATGTAGCACCGCGAATTTCAATAGGGTACGACGTATTTGATAATAAAAAAACCATTATTAGTGCCGGCCTAAGCCGATATTACGACTCCGCTATTATCAGTTATAAAATTAAAGAACAACAACAGTTTTCTTATCTACAATATAGGCCTATCGAAAGTGGCTACTTACAAAACTGGTTAGATTCAAATTACACTGGCAGCTTTAAATATCGTTTTAATGACGTTGATACCCCTTACGATGATGAATTTGCACTGGGTATCGCTCACGCATTTGAGACAATTGGTAATATTTCTTTAAAATACGTAAAGCGAAAAAAACATCAGCAGTTCTCTCGCACAACCTCAGACGAAACAGATCTTGATGGGTACACTTATATTGATATTAGTAATGAAGGAACGGGAAGTTCAGAACGTATTTCACTAGCATGGAGCGCTCAATTTGGTGCCCATTCTGTATGGGCAAATACATCGTATGCCGAAAACGAAATATCAAATGACAATTATAATGCAACCGTAGATAACACCCCACTCGATGAACTAGTTTACTATGTTAATGCAAAAGATGAAGGTTCACTGGTCACATTGAGTCAACTATCTCAGATACGAACTAATTTTGGAGCACCTATCACAGCAGCCTTAGGCTGGAACGTAGATTGGGTCGATTCATTTAGCACTGGATTAAATATCTCATATTCAGGTAGCTACGATACAGCTGTAAGTACAGGAGGAAGCGAAAGTATAGATATAGAAGATGTCTGTGCTAGCTGTCCAGTTGTTTCCACTCTATTTGATGTTTATCAGGAACAGACTATACGTGCTAGAACAATGCTAAACCTAAGTTTAAAATACAAACATAAACTGACCAGCAACCAAAGCTTAGAGTTACGTGCTGATATTTCTAATTTATTAAATACGAGAACGTATACAGTAGCAGAGGGCGCATCAGGTATTGAGCCTGGTCGAGTATTTTGGTTAGGGCTGAGCTACAAATATGATTAAAGTTATTTTTGTAGCCCTTGCTGTATTCTTATTTACGGCTGATTCTAAAGCTTTAAACAATAAAGACTTACGTGCTTTGTATAGTAAAGGCCAAGCTCATTGGCCTGCTATTCAAACCAGTGACGGAAGAAGCGTTGAGCCCATGTCGCTTTTGCCTGTAGCATCGCCTAAACCGGAGCATGTTGCACTAGGCGATAAGCTTTTTCATGATGTGCAGCTTTCACGTAATAATACCGTTAGCTGCGCCACCTGCCATGAACGCGACAAAGGCTTTCATGATGGCCGTACAACTGCCATAGGCATTGACGAGCAAATAGGCACGCGTAACACCCCCGCAATTTTTGGTATTGATCAATGGCAACATTTTTTTTGGGATGGACGCGCAAGCACCGCTGAGCAGCAAGCACTTATGCCAATAGAAAACCCGATTGAAATGGACTTAGATCCAAAAATAGCCTTAGCCCGAGTAAATAAAGATAAGAGTTACCGTGCATTTAATAAAAGCGCTTTTAATAGCAGCACGTTAACCACTGAGCAAATGGCAAAAGCCTTAGTCGCGTTTGAGCGCACACTATCAGCTCCAAATACTCGCTTTAAACTTTTTATTTTAAGAGTAAAAAGCAGTCCGAAGAAAGCTGTAATGCAACTATCTGATAATGAACTAAACGGCCTACATTTATTTAGAACTAAAGCTAAATGTATGACATGCCATAATGGCCCCCTACTAAGTGATAACAAATTTCACAACACTGGACTCCATTACTACGGCCGACACTTTGAAGATAAGGGCCGCTTTGATGCCACAAATAACCCTGATCATATAGGACAATTTAGAACTCCTTCATTACTAGGTTTAGCAATAAGTTTTCCATGGATGCATAACGGGTTATTTGAAGATTTAACAGGCATCGTGAGTATGTATAACCATGGCGGGGCTAGACCAAGACCACGAAAAAACCAACTAAACGACCCACACTTCCCTAAAACAACCGACCTGCTTATAAAGCTTAATTTAACCAAGCAAGAAAAAGCAGACCTAGTGGCATTTTTACGCATATTATAAATAGTAAGCTACTCACCTAAAGTGCGCGTGAGTAGCTTAGCGATATAAAATCGAGGCCTGGGTTGGGCTTTTTAATACCAGCGTTTGAATAATGAAAATACTTAAGCGACACGCTGTGTTGCTCAGCCTCACCAAACTTCATGGCAATGCCTAGGCGGTCTTCAAACTGGTAATGGGTGCTTATGTTTTTTCCCGCAAATTTGGTGTCGTCTAATAAGCTTAAACCAATACCAAACTCGGCAAAAACGCGGTTCCCAGCAATACTGCCAATAGGATAAAAAATAACAGGCGAAAGCGATAAGCCTAAATTAGCGTCGTAGCGTTTTGGGTCATCGTATTCAAAAAAGTTGGCATTGGCTTCTAGGTAAATCTCTAGCTCTTCAAAGCCTTCTATTTGATAATCTAAGGCATATTGATAAGCCACCTTAATCCCTCGCACGTCTCCTTCACCTTGAATATAGCTCATCGAAAAGTAATCTTGTGCAGCCGTTGCAGCGCCTGCGTATAGCGTTATAGCTATTAAAAACAATTTATAAAGTTTCATGTTATTCACCTCAAGCAGCTCTATTTTTATTGCAATTGCTTGACCTAAACACAGCAAATTTAGCTGCTATAGATTAAGCAATGATTCAATGAGGTGCATACTAATTGCATTTAACTATTTTGATAATTGCAATTTAAGTGGAATAACTTTCTTCAATATATTGATAATTAAACAGTGCTTGAGCGCACGCTAACGTGTGTTGTTAATCGCTTATATTGCTGCTTAAAAAGCTGCCAACCCACAATACCCGACAAGGTATTACCGCATGCCATACCGATAAATAACCCTGTTAAACCGTAAAAATACGAGCCTAACCAAAGTAGTGGTAAGTAACACAAAAATAGCCGCAATATGGAGATAAATAAGGCCGTGGTCGCAAAGCCCAGCGCGTTACATACCGATACCGTGATCATACATACACCCAAAGCCGCGTAGCTCAGAGGCACAAATGCAAAGTAATCTGTTAGGTTAGCTACTATTTCACTATTATTGCTAAGCGCATTTGCAAGCGGGTTAGCCACACCTAGCATAATAACCGCTAATAAAATTTGTATGCCAATTACAAAACCGCACGCAAGTTTTACTACGCTTAATATTTGCCTAAGCTCGCCCCGCCCTTTTAAATTTCCAACAATGGGGGGCAGCGCCATGGTAAGCGCTAAAATTAAAATAATCGCAATATATTCAATACGGTTTGCAAGCCCCCAAGCTGCTACAGCAAACCCACCATACACGGCAATCAATGCCGTTACTATCATGGCTGAAATAGGCGGAATAAACTGTGAAAGTAAAGCTGGCGCCATCATTTTTGCAATGGCTTTTATTGCCTGCCCAGTGCAGTTTTTTAAAACATCAAAGGTTACAAGTTCTCGTTTAATAAGCGTGTAAAACACCACTACTAAGCCTATTGAAAAAGCAACACAGCTTGCCCATGCAGCACCCGCTAACTCCATATCAAAGGTAAACATAAACAATGGATCGAGCGCTATATTTAACACGCTGGTTAGCACCATAATTCGCCCAGGCAATAAGGTTTCGTTATGAGCACGGCAAATGCTGTAACCAAAATAAAGCAGCGCTCCAAGCCAGCAGCTTATTAGCCAAGGCAACCAGTAAAGCTCAGTTAAATTAAATAACGAAGGCGTTGCACCCAGCGCTAAAATTATAGGCTGCTGAAAAAGCCACAACGCCAAGCACAATAGCGTTACTATTACGGTGCCAATAAGTACGATTAAACTACCTAAGTAGCGTGCGTAGTGAACTTTATTTTCCCCAAGTGCAGTAGAAATGGTCGCAGTTGCCGCAATACCTAAGCCTACTTGTACTCCCACAATTACCTGAAAAATAGCAATACTAAAGGCAACTACAGCGAGCGGCTCAGCGCCTAGCTTAGCAATAAAAATACTATCAACCAGCTGGCTTCCCATAATAGAAAACAAGCCAACCAACATAGGCCAGGTTTGCTTAAATAAATACTTTAAAAGTAATGATGTATTACGGCTCATAAGGCAGGCTCACTCTAAACTTAAAAATTTAAACGAGAAAAATACCGAAAAAAAAGGCGCTTATAGTAAGCGCCACAGGAAAAGTCACAATGAATAAGCTGCTAGTATATTTACACAACTAAGTATTGATAATATAGTTGTTTAAATAATCAGTTTATTGAAAAATTTGATAATGAACATTGCCCATTTAAATCTGTTTGTCAGAATCGCAACAACACATAATATTAGCTTAGCTGGCAAGGAGTTAGGTTTGTCGGCCGCGGTTTCTAGTGCCCAAATGAATAAGCTTGAAGAAACGCTCGGCGTTAAACTTATTCATCGTACAACCCGAAAAGTATCGCTAACCGAAGAGGGCCAAGCTTTTTTACCCCACGCCGAGGAAGTGCTTGCCAATGTTGAAATGGCACGCGCCTCGGTAGGTATTGGCAGTGTAACTCCACAAGGAAAATTGCGCATTACTGCTCCTGCTTCGTTCGGGCGTATGCATATTATTCCTGCATTGGCTGGATTTATTGAGCAATACCCCGACCTGACAATTGATTTACGCTTAAGCGATAGCATTATTGATATGGTTGGCGGAGGTTTTGATATAGCAATACGCGACGCCGCATTAAACGACTCAACCCTTATAGCCCGAAAGGTTGCCCGCGATAAACGCTTAATTTGCGCATCGCCTAATTACCTTGCAAAACACGGCACCCCAACAACACCGCAAGATTTAAAAAATCATACCTGTGTTAATTTACATGGTTTAACTACGTGGTCGTTTATTACACCCGAGGGCACACAAAACATTAAAACCAATAACGTATTACAAGCCGATAACGGTGAAGCGGTGCGCGACGCGTGCGTGCAAGGCCTAGGTATTACGTTAATGTCGAGCTGGTGTGCCTATAAAAAACTACAAAGTGGTGAGCTGGTACAAATTTTACAAGACTACCCACTTGCATCCGACACCGCTATTTGGAGTGTTTACCCAAGTTCGCGTTTATTAGCACCAAAAGTAAGGGCCTTTATAGACTACTTTAGCGGCTACTTTGGTGACGAACCCTACTGGGAAAAAATATAATTATTTAACCGTAAAATATAAAAGCACAAACCTAGGTTTG
>NZ_PNDP01000074.1:0-11967 GCF_005886415.1 Pseudoalteromonas sp. S327
TTTATTTAAGTAAAGATTGGTTCAATCGGCGGATTTACGCAGCATGTTAATTCTACACAGAATTTAGAGCGGGTCATTAGCTCAGTTGGTAGAGCAGTGGACTTTTAATCCATTGGTCGATGGTTCAAGTCCATCATGACCCACCATTCTAAAAAATCTCAACTCTTCCCTTATTTTATTTAAACAGTTTCTTATTTTTATTTATAAACAGCATGCCCAGATAGCTGTTATTTGCCCGTGTATTCTCGTATAATTTGCCGTAATTAATGCACTGTAGATGAAGTGGTCGAGAACATGAGTCTAGCTCAAACTATTATGCCTGAAGGTTATATCTTTCCTCCTAAGCCAGCGCCGTTAACTAAAGACGAGCAAGGCGAATATAAAGCACGTATTAAACAACTACTGCAAGATAAAAATGCAGTGCTGGTAGCCCATTACTACACAGATCCTGAAATTCAGGCACTTGCCGAAGAAACAGGGGGCTGTGTTGCCGACTCATTAGAAATGGCACGTTTTGGTGCTCGCCACGATGCAGACATGATCATCGTTGCAGGCGTACGTTTTATGGGTGAAACCGCTAAAATTTTAACGCCAAACAAAACGGTTGTTATGCCAACGCTAGAAGCAACATGTTCGTTAGATATTGGTTGCCCTATTGATGAGTTTTCAGCGTTTTGCGATCAGCACCCTGATCGTAAAGTTGTAGTGTATGCAAACACCTCTACAGCGGTTAAAGCCCGTGCAGATTGGATTGTAACCTCATCGTGCGCGCTTGAAATTGTAGAGCACCTAGATGAGCAAGGTGAAAAAATTATTTGGGGCCCAGATAAACACCTTGGTAGCTACATTCAAAAAAATACTGGCGCCGATATGATCATGTGGAACGGCGCATGTATCGTACACGATGAATTTAAAACAAAAGCGCTTAAAGATATGAAAGCCTTGCACCCAGACGCGGGTGTATTGGTTCACCCAGAGTCACCTGCAGAAATAGTGGCACTGGCAGATGCGGTTGGCTCAACCAGTCAACTAATAAAAGCTGCGCAAACAATGGATAACGATAAGTTTATTGTAGCGACAGACCGCGGTATTTTTTACAAAATGCAGCAGCTATGCCCTGAAAAAGAGTTTTTTGCAGCCCCAACAGCGGGTGAAGGCGCGTCATGTAAAAGTTGTGCACATTGCCCGTGGATGGCAATGAATGGCTTAAAAGCGATTGAAGAAGCCTTGATAGACCCTCGCGGTAAAGAAGTGTTTGTAGATATGGACTTACGCGAAGGCGCGCTCAAGTCACTTAATCGCATGTTAGACTTTACAGCTAGCATGGCTAAGTAATTAGCCTAATGCATAAAAACGGTTAAACCTTAAGGTTTAGCCGTTTTTTTATGCCTAAAGTAAATTGCTGATTGATTATTAGACACTTAACAGCACAAATTTAAAAAGACCTTGCACCTGTGTAACCTATTTCATACTATAACGCGCTGTTGCTAAGCAACACCGTGGAGGAATGGCTGAGTGGCTGAAGGCGCACGCCTGGAAAGTGTGTTTAGGTTAATCCCTAACGAGGGTTCGAATCCCTCTTCCTCCACCATCATTCAATATCAGGACGTCTCAGGACGTCCTTTTTTGTGCCTGCAACTACGTTAAATCTTGTAGGTTGCAGCTCTATCCTTTCTTAGCTCGTTTTACCAAAGCTGATAGTTTTAATTCGCTTCTATACCAATCGTGTTAGGTTTCTAAACATTTATAGCGATAGATAAATAGAGTGACAACAAGGCATAAATTTCGACATGTAGTTGCTCAACATGAGAAGTTTATAACGCCGTTAACGCTTTATTTAAAACGCTAAATATTTAAGTCGATTGGTATTAGGATTCTACAAAAATGCACTGCTTAGGTATACTAAAAATGCAGTTCTGCTAGTGCTAAAAATAAGCACAAGTGAATGGAGGCGTAGATTGGTCATATACACGATGCATATCAGGGGGCTTAATTAGTATGAATCATAAACACCTCTAAACGTTTTAAAGTAGATATATACAAATAAGGAAATAAAATGGCTTTAACTCAAATGCAGATTATTCAATCACTAGGTGAAGCTATGAGCTGGTTAGAAAGAGAGTTAAGCTGGGATGTTCCCCCAACTGAGCTAAGACACTTGACCGGCCGAATAGGCGAGCTTTATGCTGCACTAATCACGAATGGTCGAATGGCAACAGAGGTTAACCAAGCAGGGTACGATGTTGTATCAAGTAGTGGTGAGCGGATATCGGTAAAAACAACAGCTAAAATGGGGTCAAGCGGCCATATAAGCTTTAACACAAATACGTTAGCGTTGGTTGACCGTATCATTATCCTGAAAATAAATACTGAAGAAATGCAGGTTGAGACTTTATTAGATGCGCCCGTTGAAGAAGCTAAAAAACTAATGAGTGATGCAGTAACGGGAAAAAGCTGTATTACAATGAGTAAGTTAATAAACGCACCAGTTAAGCCACGTATATTATTAAATGTAAAAGAAGCTACATGGAATAACTACAAATTGGTGGAGCTTGAAAACGGCACTATTGAAGTGTTTTTAAATAACGAGCTTGTAGCACCCAGTAAGCCTTACCTGCGTAATATTGCTAAAGAATTAGGGATTTCAATTTTAAATGGCAACGGGAATCCGTTTAATACACGCCAGCTGGGTTCTGTGTTGATTAAAGAGTTATTAAATTAAAGCTACTGTTGTTTATACACCGTAGCTTAAAGGCAAGAAATAAGGCCTCTAATCCACTGAGCTCAAACAAGTTTCATTAACTATGTAATTTATGTATTATGCAGATTCCTCATACAAAAGGATCGTTGATGAAGAATGTACTACTAATAGTTACCGGTGCAAGCCCGCAGGTATTAACCGAAACTCTTTTTGCGCTTTATCAGCAGGGTAAGCCTATGCCTGAAGAGATTTTTGTTATTACAACAAAAAGCACCAAGGCTATGCTCACCGATGGATTATTTAAGCAAGGTCATTTAGCTAAATTAATAGCAGATTATAAGCTTCCCTGTATTAAACTTCCCGATGAAAACATATGCCTAATAGAAGACGATAAAGGCCAACCTATTAATGATGCTAAATCTGAAATAGAACAAACCTACATGGCCGACTTTATTACGCGCAAAGTGTTTGAACTCACCAATAAAAATGATAATAGCATTCATGCCTCTATTGCAGGTGGCCGTAAAACAATGGCATTCTATTTAGGTTATGCCATGTCTTTATTGGGGCGTGAGCAAGATTCACTCAGTCATGTATTTGTAAATAGCGAATTTGAATTTGTTAGAGACTTTTACTACCCAACACCTTATGACCACATTATTGACGGCAAAAATGGCACTCAAGTAAACTGTATTAATGCAAAGGTTACCCTTGCCGAAATTCCCTTTGTACGAATGCGCCAATCTATCGACGAAACCCTCATTGCCAATATGCAAAGTGCATCGTTTAGCCAAACAGTAGCAAGCTTAAACTCAGCGCATAAAAAAGATTTAATCCTAGAGGTAAACGTAAAAGCAAAAACACTCACCTTTGCAGGTATCGAAATTAAACTTACCGCAAAAGAAACCGCCTTCTATTTATGGTTAAACCAATACAGCCAAAATGAAAATAAACAGTTAGTGGTGGGTCGTGATTTTGAAGAGTCTTTGCGATACAGCAAAGAGTACCTCATGCTTTTACAGCAAAATAGCAGTGATTTACGTATATTTCGTGATACGTTTGGCATAGAGCCAGAAGATTTTAGAGAAGGTATACACAGTAATTTAAAAGTAATGGAAAAAACCTTTGTGCAACAAACGCGTAGCCGCATAAATAGTAAAATAAATAAGGTGTTACCAAACGAGCTTGCTAAGAAAATAGCGATTGACTCTAATAACCAAAGCTTTGAAACAAGCTACTGGTTAAGCGCAGTAACACACAATATAAAAATAAATATAACGGCTTATTATTCGCAAGCTTGCAAACGCATTTACATGTTAAAAGCTTTCCAATTAGAACGCTTTGTTGAAGGAGCTGGTGTACCAACACTTAACCGAAACTTAGTTCATGATGAGCTTATCCCACTCCCCCCCTTAGACGAGCAAAAACGCATTGCCGCGATTTTAGATAAAGCCGACGCCATTCGCCGCAAACGCCAACAAGCCATCCAACTCGCCGACGACTTCCTACGCAGCGTATTCCTAGACATGTTCGGCGACCCGATATCTAATCCGAAAGGATGGGAAGTTAAAAAGTTAAAAGAGATATCTAGCAAAATCGCAAGTGGTAACACGCCTAAGGGTGGTAGTAATAACTACGTTGACGAAGGTATTACTTTTATGCGAAGTCAAAACGTCTGGAAAAACAAGCTATTACTGGATGATGTGGTTTATATCGATGAAAAAACCCATGAATCGATGAGTAAGAGTAGTTTGAAGCATAAAGATATATTGATGACTAAGACTGGTCGTATCAATACAGAAAACAGTAGCTTAGGCCGTGCAGCTTTGTATTTAGGAGAAGACGGAAAAGCCAATCTTAATGGGCACGTGTATTTTATCCGCCTTGTTGAAAACATACTCCATGAATTTGTAGTTTTTATTTTAACTACAATGGAGTACCGCGATTATATTCGCAGTGTTTGTGTAGGCGGAATAGATAAACGCCAACTCAATAAAAATCATTTAGAAGAGTTTCCAATAATTTATCCACCGAAAAAAATGCAAGAGCAATTTGTGGAGAAGGTTAATATTGCTAGAAACATATTGGAAAAAGCGAAATCAGGGCTTAAAGAATCAGAACAAATGTTCAATGGATTAAGTCAAAAAGCTTTTTCTGGCGAATTATAAACAAGGAATGTAAATGAAATTGGTGATTACTTATTTAGTCGCGTTGCTTGTAACAATCGCATTAGTATTTTTAGGGTTAGAAGAGTTTGGCCTTCCGGATTCATTAGCGAGCAGTGAATTAGCATTGAGATGTGCCTTGATAGCAGCACTGGGAGGCATTTTGTATTGCCTTCGTTCAGTGTATTTAAATAGGTGTGTCCATGATCGTTGGACCAAATCATGGGAGGTTTGGTACTACTTAAGACCAATTACCAGTTTCATTTGCGGCATTGTCGCATACATCTTTTTAAAAGCTGGGCTTGTTGTACTAGATGCGTCTCAAGATACAGATACGGGTAATTTTGGCTATTATGCATTTGCTTTTTTTGCTGGACTTAATGTTGATAAATTCGTTGCAAAAATTGAAGAGATTGGTAAGTCCTTATTTGGTATAGAAAAAACCAGAAATGCGAAGTTAAGTGAAAATAAAAAGGAAGAGAAGTAATGGATAACTTTTACGAAATTGATTTTTTAAATGTTGAATCAAAAAAAAGTGGCGATGCGATCTGTCTCAGGTATAAAACCAATGGAATTCAACGAATTCATGTTGTTGATGGCGGTTTTCAGGCTACAGGGGATAAAGTAGTTACCCATATTAATCAATACTACAATGCGCCAACTTTTATTGATTCAGTTGTAGTTACTCATCCTGATGGTGATCACGCTGGAGGACTGAGAAAGGTCTTAGAAACGTATAAAGTTGGCGAACTTTGGATGTTAAGACCTTGGCTATATGCAGATGAACTAATCGACAGATTTAAGCGTTTAACTTCAGTAGAAAACCTAAAGAAAAGGCTTAAAGAGTTATATCCAAATTTGGTTGCTTTGGAAGAAATCGCTGATCAAAAAGGCATAGTGATAAAAGAGCCGTTTCAAGGAGCTTGTATTGGCAATTTTACAGTAATGGCCCCATCGAAAACTCGATATTTAGATTTAGTTGTTGAGTCTGAAAAAACGCCTGAACAATACGAAAGAGCTGATGATGTTTTTAGTGAGCTATTTGGCTTATTTAACGAAGCTGCACGCTCATTAAAAGCAGTGCTTTGGGGAGAAGAAAAGTTTTCGTCAGAACCTACATCAGCCGAAAATGAAATGAGTATAGTTCAGTACGCGAACCTTTGTGATGATAAAATATTATTGACAGGAGATGCCGGGCGCGATGCACTAACAGAAGCTGCTGATTATGCCCCTAATGTTGATTTAGTTTTACCAGGTATAGACCAATTTCAAGTACCTCATCATGGTTCAAGGAGGAATGTTTCTACAGAACTGTTAGATCGTTGGCTAGGAGAAAAGCCTTTTTTCCAACCTTCAACAGATGATACTACGTTTACAGCAATAATAAGTGCTTCAAAAGAAGATGTGCATCATCCCAGAAAAGCTGTAGTAAGAGGTATGATTCACAGAAAAGGTAAGGTTATTTCAACAGAAATTGGTTGTATCAGAACGCAAAATAACGCTCCAGCACGTGAAGGGTGGACCACGGTAACGCCTTTAGATTATCCAGAAGAACAAGAAGACTAACTTAATAACCCTGGCGCACTTTAAATGACAAATTAACAAGGATGTTAAATGACTCAACGTGAATTAAATAATAATTTAACCGAAAGTGAAATTTTAAAACAAGCCGCTGACTTAGTTGGAAGGGGTAATGTTAAAGGCGCTATAAAATTATTAGAGCACTGGCAGAAGGAAATGCCATTTTCGCTTAGGGTACTTAATACGCTTACGCCACTTTATTATAAGGTAGGTGATTTTGATTGTGCTGGTAAAATATCGTTTAAAACACTTAGCAAAGAGCCCGAACAAGAAATTAAAAGTAACCTTGGTGATTTGCCTGCATCAGCTGACTTAACCTTTTTGGAAGAACAAGAAACTAACTTAACGGAGGCCGAATATTCGTTTGATGATGAAACGTCAGTAGAGCCTGTTAAAAGAAAGGTATTGAGCTTAAAACTAGATAAAACAAAAAAAACCAAAGATAAAGTAACGATTAAACATAAGTTTAGGCGTGTTTTAAAATCGTTTAAAAGCAAGTTAACTGATCAGGCCCCCGCTAAAAATACAACAGTAAGTGATGTTATAGCAGCAGACCCTATTGAGAAAAATAACAATCTAAGCACATCCTACCAATTAAGTGACCCCAAAGAAGTTGAATTAGCACGGCCTGTATTAAGTTTAAATAAAAATACTGAAAAGCCACCTAAACAAAAAGTTGATGTAAATAACTCTGTACCAGGAAATGTGAAACCAACCGTAAATACTGCTCTTACTAACACACAGCCTTCTATTGAGCACGCACCTGAAGAAAAGCCTAAGCGAGCTGTTTTAACTTTAAAGGGTAAAGACACATCCCAATCTGCAAATACTCAGCAAATACCTAAAATAGTTGTTAAATCAAAAATTAAAAGCCTTGATAATAATGGTACTTCAGCGCTGAATGAAGAAACTAAACGTGAGAGTTTAAGCGCTTTAAAAGAAGAGGCAGGTAAGCCATTACGACCTGATACTAGTGAGCTGCAAAGCAAATTACAACATGCCAAGCAGTCGGCTACTGATGAAGTGAGTAGTCAAAATAAAGTAGTAGAGCAACCTGTTAAAGAACCTGTTTGTACTGAGGCCATGAATACGGTTTTACTTGCGAAAAGCAATGTTAATTTGATTAGTGATGAACCTAGTGAGCTTAAAGGTAACGATTTAATTGAAGATGACCTAGAGATTGAAAGGTTTGGTGATTTAGCTGACTTTGATGAAAGTATTGAAGTAGAGGCTGGTAGTTTTGATACATTTAGTGATGATCTTTATGGACTATGGGATGACTCATTTGATTATGAAGTTGAAGATTTTACTGATAATGGCGCATTGGATAATACGTTTACTCAAGAAGATCGCGCTTTAGCAGAGGCTGCAAAACTAATAACATCTTTTGATTGGGATCGCAGTGCTTTGCCTTTTTTAACCGAAGTACTTTGCATAAAAGGGTGGGTTAATGCAAAAAGGGCATTAGAGCGAGAAGTTGCTGCAGGTGCAACGCTAGATGAGTTAATGCTCGCATTCGAAGTTAAATATTTATGGCTAGATTCTCCTCGATATTGGATTGCCTTTTCTAAAGCTTATGCATCTGGCGAGTCAACGGATGCAATATATCAACACTTTAGCTGGAGACAGGCACTTCGTTTAATTAGGACTTTTACTGATTTGCCAAGCTTTGAAGAAGTATATGATTTATTAGAACAGGAATTTGACTATTGGTACGACCATAAAATCCTTAGATTGTGTTTTCCTGCTTTTATAAAATATTTATTTAATTATCGGTTGAATGAAAGAAATATTACTTCCTCTATTGGTGGCTTTGGTAATGCACTAGATTATGATCATGTTGATGAGCTTTGGGCGAGTCAAACTCATTCTGAAGAGATGCAAAAATTAAATGAGTATGGTGTCGATTTATTAGCTAAAAATGCGCAACCAAGTTATTACACCTCTGATACATACACTCGAGAGTATTTACTCGAGTATTTTAGAAGCTTCTTGCCTGAAGATGAAAAGGATAAAAACTATGAATAAATATAATGGACTAAAGCCCGTAAAGCGTTGTTGGGTTAGGCATGAAAAGCTGGGTGATGGGTTAGTGCAGCAAGTTATGGAAGGTTTAGATGGGGTTACTTTAAAAATCCATTGGCCGGCGCTGGGTCGTCAAACATTAGCATTACTTTCATCAGTTGGTTCAGGTTTTAAGGTTGGTATGGAAGTGCAGCACGTCCCAGTTTCGAATAGTGAAAAATCACTAGGAGAAGGTGTTGTTCTTAAAACACAGGAAATTGCAGGCTTTCATCAAGTATTGGTTAGTTTTTCAAACACAGGCACAACTCGATGGCTACCTTTTGAAAGACTAGCCTGGATAAAAGGGGTTAAGCACCGCTTCTGCACACAAGATTTTGGTGATGAGACCTCACCTGAAAAATTTAGATTAAAAGTATTGGCGCACGCTATTGAAAATTGGAATGAGAATACCGGTTCTTTATCCCGTATGCATATTGATCCTTTACCGCATCAGGTTCATTTAGTGCATCATATTTTAGCATCGGGCCACGCTAACTGGCTCATTGCTGATGACGTAGGCCTAGGTAAAACCATTGAAACAGGCATGCTACTTAAAGCGCTTGAGCAGCGTGGCCAAGCCGATAGAGTTTTACTAATTACACCCGCAGGTTTAACGGCTCAATGGAAAGAAGAGCTGCATCATAAATTTGGCTTAAGTGACTTTAGGATATATGGGGAAAACTTTTTAATAGAAGAAGCCCGTGAATGGGGCATGTATAAACACGTTATTGGCTCAATAGATAAGTTTAAAGATGAGCGACATTTAGATAAATTACTTAGGGCTGATGACTGGGACTTGGTGATATTTGATGAAGCGCATAGGTTAAGTAGAAGGCAATATGGCTTAAAGTTTGATGTGTCGCATCGGTTTCAATTGGCTAATCGTTTACGATCTAAAACAAGGGATATGCTACTGTTAAGCGCAACGCCCCACCAAGGTAAGCCTGATAAATTTCAAAGTTTGTTAATGTTGCTTAACCCAGATAAAAAAGAAGAAATACAAACGCTTTCTTTAAACCCTGAAATACTCTCAGAAATGATGATTAGGAATAACAAGTCGGATGTAACGGATATTGATGGCAATTTCATCTTTAAGGGAAAAACTACCAAAGCGATTAGAGTTCCCCATGATAATACGATGAAAGTGTTTGATGAATCATTACAGTCGTATTTGCATAAAGGTTATTTGACCGCTAATGAAATGGGGCAAACCGGTTATGCGATTGGTTTTGTTATGACAGTTTACAGAAAACTTGCCGCGTCAAGTGCAAAGGCTATTAACAGGGCTCTTAAAAACCGTAAGTTACGGCTAATAGAAGCTGCTAAACCTTATGATGAGCATGATGATTTGCCTGAAGATGAACGCTACTCAGGTGAATTAGAAGAAAGCGAAGTTTTGAGCCTAAAAAGTAAGGAATTTTTTGCGGGAGAGCTTGAACAATTAAATATATTAATTGCAGAGAGTGAGGAGGTACTAAGGTGTGACCCCAAATTAAAGCAGTTTACCGATACTTTAATACCGTCTATTTTAGCGAATAATCGCGAAGAGAAAATTTTAATATTTACCGAATATAGGTCGACACAAGCATATTTAAAACATGCGCTTGAACAAAGCCAGGGTAGCGGCTGTGTTGATTTAATTAATGGTTCGATACCGCACAGCGAGCGCAGAGAAGCAATTGCACGATTTGAGGGTGAGGGTCAGTTTTTAATTTCTACCGAGGCGGGTGGTGAAGGCATTAACTTACAGGATAAATGCCATATTATAATTAATTACGATTTACCTTGGAACCCAATGCGTTTAGTACAGCGAATTGGTCGACTTTACCGCTACGGGCAAAAGCATCGTGTCGTTGTTTTTAACTTGTATTCGCCTGATTCTATGGATGACCAAATAATGGAATTGATGCAGGAAAGAATAGAACAAGTAGTGGGTGACTTATCAACGTTGAGCGGTGAATACAATGAACGCTTAAGCGAAGATATTATGGGGGAGTTTGCCGATTTAGTCGATGTTGAAAGTATTTTAGCGGATGCAGTTGGTGATGGCATAACGCGCACACGTGATCGTATTGAAGAGGCGTTAAATAAAGCAAAGAGTTCAGCATCTAAGCAACGCGAATTATTTGAATTCGCAGCAGGGTATGATCCAAATGAAATGAAAGAAGAGCTAAATATAACCTCTGAGCATGTACAGTCTTTTACGCTAGGTATGTTTAATTATTTGGGTGTTGAAATAGTAGAAAAAACACACAAGGATTCAATTTGGCAGATAAAGCTTCCTGAAGAAATTACTGCAGAGATCGGTGTAAGAAAAACACGCTGGGAAATAACGTTTGATAGAATATTACATGCAAAGCGCAGTAATTGTGAAATGATAGATTTAGATAATTTCATTTTTAAATATTTGTTAAATAAGGCTAAATCGTATGAATTTGGTGGTTTAACTGCAGCCGTAAGAAATATTGAGGGAATTGATGGTGTAGTGCTTTGCTCATACCTGAAGTGGCAAAATAGTGTTGGTTTAAGGCAAAGGCAGGAATTAGTTGCCGCACATTTAAATACTAATAATAATGTAGAGATTAACCCTCAAGCATTTTGTAATTGGCTTAAATCACCAGCGAGTTATTTGACTCCAGACGTGCATGTTGAAACAAATAAAGTATTTTATGCCAAGCTCGAAAAAGCAGCGCTTGGCATTTTAGCTAAAAAATCAAATAGGCTATTACACCCAGAAGGGGTGCAAGACTTAGCTTCTGGTAAGTTTGGTTAAACTTTATGAAATTCCAACTTAGCGCTTCAAACGCACTCAATAAATACCTAAAAGCCGATTTACCTCATTTGTCTCATGAGCCTGGTAAACAAGCGGGGGTTAATACACTCATAAGCGATAATAATAGCTTTAACTGGCAATTGCAGATTATTGATAACAGCTATAAATCCCGTGAAAAAACGATCATTGTTTGTGAAGCGAATAGCCGCTTTACGTTTTTTATACCGGTTGGTTTAAAGCTGTCGCAAGCGGAGTTAACTCAGAGTTTGCAGTACGAATGGCAATTAATAATGGCTGAAACGCTTGAGGTGTATCAGTTAATACCACGCAGCGATATTGCGGTGCTGTTAAGTGAGCTATCTAAAATAGAGTTTATGCCGCACTGGGTTAAAAATACCGATTTAAGTATAAGCGGGCATATTAGCGATGCCGCACTTTGGGTTACTCAAACACTACAAGAAGAGGGGCTTTATGATTTACCTAAAGACCTTGCCATTGAGTTAGCTATTTATTTAAACACCCAACCTAAACGTATTACTAATAAGACAGCTGGCCGCAAAGAGAAGTTTATACCCATAGAGCTGATCTGACTCCATAAAAGTAGACACCTATTTAGGAGTCAGTTCTCATGAAAGTAAAAGCGTTTCGTAAACATACAGAGGAATTTAAAAGAAAAGTGGTGC
>NZ_PNDP01000075.1:0-2539 GCF_005886415.1 Pseudoalteromonas sp. S327
GCAACCTAACAGACGACATTACGTGCTTCATCCTATGTATTAACTCGCTCTAATTCGAGCTAAAGTAATTATGGCTTAAAAAGTTAGGCAGGGATCAGTGCGTTTAACTTGACAGTGGGAGTCATACCAACGCCTAGCAAGGGGGTCTCAGGTGAAGCCGTGGGTGTACCCGCTTCTACCGGCATAGACATAGGGCAGCACATATAATTATTTTCATCGTATATAAAATGCTTACCATCGAGTATGGCTTCTTTAGCGCCACTGACTATAGCAACAATACACGGCTCGTATACCGCAGGTGCACAGCGCATAGCATGCGTTACTTTAAACAACTGAACACCTTTAATACCCGTTTCTATTAGCCCTTGGGTATAATTTTCATCGTTGTTTACATCGTTAAAAGACAGGCTATTTTGTATAAGTTGCTTAATGTGGTGTTTGCTCATTCACCCATACCTTTTAAATATAGAATAAATCCAATCTAGCACCGTAAATACACATTCTCAATGCAGCGATACAAATAGGCATATTTTAAAGAGGATATCGCCTAGTTACACCTGGTGGCGAGAGTTATATTACCTAACAAGCACTTTAGAGCAATATGCATAGCCCTGTACTGCATATTTATACTTAACTATTGATAGGAATTTAACTAATGAGCGCAACTAACCCATTTGGCCCTTCTGGCTGGACTCCCGACCAACTCAGTTCTTTAGTTGGTAAATGCTATCTAATAACGGGAGCAAATACAGGCGCAGGCTTTGAAGCAACCCGACTATTACTCGCTAAAGGCGCAAAAGTAGTTATGCTCAATCGTAACCCTTTAAAATCAGATGAAGCTATTGCTAAGTTAAAACAGGAGTTTGGCAATAGTACCGATGTGAGCTTTATAAAAATGGACCTAGCAGAGCTTGCATCAGTACGCCATGCAGCCAACGAGGTATTACAAGCTGTGCCACACATAGATGCACTTATTTGTAACGGCGCTATTGCGCAGGTCGCGACTCAGCAATTTACTAAAGACGGCTTTGAAAGTCAGTTAGGGGTTAACCACTATGGGCACTTTTTACTGTGTGGTTTGCTATTTAATAAAATAGAGCAATCTAGCGGGCGTATTGTCGTAGTGGCCAGTGAAGGCTACAAAATGGGGCTTAAAACGATTCAATTTGATGACATGAATTGGAATAAAAACTACCACCCAAATAAGACCTACTGCCACAGTAAACTTGCACAAATGATGTTTGCTTATGAGCTGCAAAATAAAATAGCCGCCGCCAATAAAAATGTGCAGGTGTTTGTGTGTCACCCAGGTGCAGCTAATACCTCTCTTATTGGCGATAATGTTAACTTTGCAACCCGATTTACCTGGTCACTAATAGTAAAAATGGGCTTAGCGCAATCGGCAGAGCAAGGTGCATACCCTGAGGTTATGTGTGCCACCGAGCATAACCTAAAACAACGTGCGTATTATGGCCCATCAGGAAGATGGAATTGGAGTGGCCCCGTAGGAACATGCAAACTTGAGCCGTTTGCTTTAGATCAGCCTGTGCTAAGCAAATTATGGGCGGTTACTGAGCAGCACACTGCTTTTAAATGGACAATATAATTGCTAATAGCGAACGTGTGTAGGGTGTAAAAGTAATGAAAAAACCATTAGTAATCGGCCTAATATTTTTACTTTTCCTAACCGGTTTTAAAAGTACCAATAACCTCCCTGTGCAGTATAAACCTAATGATGAGCTGGTAGTACTTGCCCATGGGTTAGGCAGAAGCGATTGGGCAATGCGATATTTTGCCCAGCAGCTTAAACGTGCACATTATAAGGTATGCAGCCTAAATTACGCCTCTTTAGGGCAAAGTGTTGAGGCTGTGTTTACGCAAACAACCACACAAATTAATGCCTGTATTGCTAACGCGAGTAAAGTACATTTTGTAGGGCACTCCCTAGGTGGCTTAGTTATTAGAGCCTACTTGCAAAATAACCCTCGGGTATTTAATGGTAATACACTTGGAAATGTCGTGTTAATTGGCACGCCTAACAAAGGCAGCGAATTAGCTAATCATTTAAATGGTTCATGGTTAATGCATATAGCCGGCGGTGTAAGCCAATCTTTAATTACAGGCAGTAAGAGTTTGGGCAACACCATAAATGAGCTGGACATTGATTTAGGCGTAATAGCCGGTGCTAAAGCATCCACCCTGACACAGCATTATTTTAAAGGTAAAAACGATGGCTTGGTGTCTGTAGAATCAACCAAACTGAGGGCGTGTTGATTTTTGCGGATTGAAATTTGTTCAATCTAGGGGCGATTAAATCGCGGCGCGAGGTTTGTAACCTAGTGGGCTCGATAACTGCTCCTGCGTTATTCTTATGACTTACATCCCTGTAAGAATAAGTAAAAACCAAGTAAAGCTTCCGCGTCCTGCTCACGCCCCTTACCTACATCCATGTAGGCAACAAAGAGTTTATCGCCCCTAGGCAGAACCCAAAGAGCAGCGCATGTTTGGCATTTATGCAGCGTTATCGCCTATTTATGGG
>NZ_PNDP01000076.1:0-81258 GCF_005886415.1 Pseudoalteromonas sp. S327
ATACCAATCCGCATAATTAAGTGAACTATTTTGAGGATGGAAAAACGTGTTGATAGCAAGGCAAAAAATTCGCTATTTAGTTGTTCTCGGCAATTGCTCCTGCATTGCTCTATCTTCTGCATCCATGCAGTCGTAAATGAGAGTTTTTTAACGCAGATAGCGACACGTTTAGCTCCTAAAAATGATTAAGTATTATTGCGGATTGGTATGGTTGACGCTATTTAAGGTACGCCCCCCTTAAACAGCAAAGGCTCAATAAAATATTGAGCCTTAAATAATGAGCAAGTTATTAAATTAAAAAACGTAAGACGCGCTTAATTTAACATTACGACCCGCTTCGTAATCTTGCACTGTGTCGCTTGAGTATGAAGCGTGAGAGTAATACGTTTTATCAAAAATATTCTCAACACCTAAGGTCATGCTTAATGCTTCAAGCTGGCTTGGTAGCCACTGCATGCTGATGTTATGAACCTGATAACCCACTTTATGAATATCAGCACCGCTTGATACCGAGTCATCAGTTCTGTTAACTAGGCTGGTCCAGTTAAATTTCAAGTCGTATTTTGGTACTTCGTAGCCAAGGTTTAGTGAAATGCTATCACCTACTTCATAACGCAGTTGCTCGCCTGTCTCTAGTTGTTCAGAGTCTGACTTAGAGTAACTTAAACGCGCACTAAATAGCGCTTTACGCAGTGAAAGCGTTGATTCAAAACCATCTATATCGTAATCACCCGAGTTTTCATAGGTACCAATTGGGCGACCTTTACCAATTGCCCAGTTGTCTATGTAATCTTCAATACGGGTTTTAAACAGGTTTAATGAAAAACCAAATGAGTCTAAGCCCATAATGTTTTGATCTTTAAAGGCAAAACCAATGGCGTTATTTACACCGGTTTCTGCTTTTAAGTCTTTATCAAAGTTAGTGCTGTAATCAACATAGCTTTCACGCAGGCCAGGACCTTGAAAAAGCTCTGTAGAGCTTGCGTTAACACTCCAGTTATCGTTAATTAGGTATTTAGCCGCTAAACCAAACGTTAACTCGTTCCACGATTTATCTAACGAATCGTTAGTACCGGCTGAGTACATATCTACTTTAAAGTAGTTGTAACGCACGCCAGGGGTTACAAATAACTGATCGGTTACAGCGATTTCGTCTTCAATATAAATAGCGTGCGAGTCGGCAGTGTCTTTATTGGTTTGTACGTGGTTTTCGATACGTTTTGATACTTGCTCATACCCTTCGCCGCCGTAGCGTAATGTATGGTTAAACCCAGCAAGTGCAATTTTAGATGTTGCAAGGGCAGTGTAGCCCGTATGCTCAGAGTTACCCTCAGTTCCTAGTGCAATATAGCTTAGTTCGTTGCGATAAACGCTAGCGCGTAGGATAATGGCATCGCCTTTATCTAGCTCGTAGGCAAGTGAAGTGCTGGTACGTGTGTAGTCAATATCTTCTGTTTGCGCGTCTGAATCTTCAGCAAAGCCAGCACCAAAGTTGGTTTTTACGTAGTAATCGCCTTCATCGTTATATCTGTCGTATGAGAACACTAAACGGTTACTCTCGTTTACATCCCAGCCGAGCTTGAAGATGCCATCTACCGTGCGGCCTTCGTTACCTGTAACTTCTTTACCATTGCCGTTTTTAAAGTTATTTCTGTCGGTGTAGGTGTAGTAGGCAAGGGCGTCTATGTTGTCGGTTAGCTGACCATATACCGCAGCAGAGCCACCTGCGTAATCATTGGTACCTAAGTTTGTGTATAAGCGTGCGCCAAAATCTTCACCTGGCTCTAGTAAATCTTTAGCATCTTTGGTTTCAAAGGCTACACCACCAGAAAGGCCGCCAGTTAGCACCGAGTTAGTCCCTACTTTTATATCTACTGCTTTTAAAATATCAGCATTAATAAGTAAGTTTCCTGAGTGGTGGAACATATTATTGTTTTGGCTAATACCATCAACAGTAATGTTAAGGTCTAAATCGTCAACACCACGAATATTAATACCTTGTACAATAGAGTGCGAGCCACCTACGTCAATACCAGCTTGGTCACGGAGTAAATCACTTAAATGGTTGGCTTGTTTTCTTTCAATATCGTCTTGTAGTAGCGAGTCATTAGTAATTGTTGTGCCCCATACTTCAATGGTTTCTGAGGTATCGGGAGCTTGATCTGCTAAGCTTATGAATGACATACCAGTACACAAAGTACCAATAACAACGTTAAGCGCGTGCTTATTAAATGGGAGCGTGTTTTTCATGGTGAGTATGTTTATCTAATTTTAATATTATTAAGAATGATTCGTATTAAAACGTTCACTGCCTTAAATGGCAATTTAAAATACATACCCTACATGAATAACAGTTATTTAAACTTCAAATACTTTATTTTTTACAAGCTCTCTAAACCATTGACATACAGGGTCATTATGGTGGCGTTGATGCCAGTATAAAGCCACTTGTGCATACTCTGAGCTAAGCTCTTGGGGCGGGGTTCTGGCAACTACGTCATGCTGTTGGCACACATCTGCAGCAAAATGATTGGGCACATAAAATATTAAATCAGTGTTTTCAGCAATGCTGCCAATACTGTAAAAGTTTTTTAAGCGTATTGGCGTCGCTATATTATCAATGCCTAGCGCGGCAAAGTTTTGTGCAATAGTTAATGCTTTTTCACCCTGAATTGATATTTGCCCAAAATTACAATCACGCAATAAATCAACGCTTAATTCTTGTTTAGCCAGCCTGTGGGAGCGAGCCATTACTAATTTAAACTCGCGCTCAAACAACGGCTGTTGATATAACTTACCCTCTGAATTAGCGGGCTTGTGGCCAGTAATCACAAAGTGCGTATCGCCTTTAAGCAAATCAGAAAACTGCGGCTTAGGCAGGGTGTCTATTTCAAGGGTGATATTAGGCGCTTGCTCGCGAACATCTTTAATTATTGTTTTTATAAATAAATGCATTTGCGGCGGTAGGCCAAACAGTTTAATGGTGGCTGTGCTGGTTTTAGGGTCGAAGGTTTGCTTGTTAACCAGTGTTTCTACCATATTTAAAATAGAATTTAGGTCTTGCTGAATTGATTGCGCTTTTGGTGTTAGCTCATACCCTCCAGCCATTCTTATTAATAATTGATCGTCAAATAAGGAGCGCAATTTACTTAACGAGCGGCTTATAGAAGGTTGGCTCATGCCTAAAGTTAAGGCGGTATTGCTAATATGTTTTTCGTTTAAAAGCTGCTTTAAAATAATAAGAAGGTTTAGATCGAGCTGATTTAAATTCATAGTTAGGTTTGCAAGTTATCAGTATTTCAAGCCATTATCCTAGCACTTAATTAGTTAGGTAGGTAAAGATGTTTATTTTTCAGGTGCTGAAATAGGCTTAATTGTTTTAATATGATCTAAAAAATTTTAATTGCCTTATAAACACGGTTGTCGCTAACGCAAAGCGTTGGAGTTATAGGCTTGATGGTAAGAATACCATTGTAAAAGTCTCAGGTAGTTTAGAGGTTAACGACTCACAAAGTTTAAAAGCATTTGCTTTAGCAAGCCAAGGTGTAGCGCAATTACCTAATTTTTACGTTAACCAAGCACTTAAAAGCGGTGAGCTGGTAGAGGTGCCAAGTGAATACGCGCCAAGCCCACAGCCTATTAATTTACTTTATCCGTCTCAACGATTGTTAAGCCCAACTGTTAAAGCTTTAGTAGATTATTTAGTAAACCAGTTATCTCAATATAAAAGTAATTGGTAAGCTAGTTTCTAAACCAGTTAGTGGTAAATTTAATAAAATGGCTAATACGTGCTGATTCGTTAATTAGCTGAGGGTGAATTAAATACACATCAGATTGCGGATACTGTAACTGCGTTAATAGCGGCTTCAAAGTGTGCGCGTTAATTTCTAAATCTACTAAATACTCCGGGGTGTATATAATTCCTTGACCTTGCAATGCAAGGCTTTTAAGCATGTGGTTATCGTTAATGCTTAGTTTTCCTTCAAGCTCAATGGCCCTATCGGAAAAATGCCACAGGCTAAATTGCGTGCTGGTTAAACAGCTATGCTTTAATAAATCTTCAACGTCGCTTGGCTCACCATTTTTAGCAATATAACTAGGCGAGGCACAGCACACCTGTTTATAACTAAAAAGCTTTTTGGCAATCATGTTTTGGGGCGGATTAAGGGTTGATCTAAATGCAATATCGTAGTTGCTTTGAATCAAATTGTGAGGGGTGTAGCTGCAGTCTATATTAAATTTAACATCAGGGTACTCTTGGTTAAATTGCTCGCAAATAGTTAGCAGATATCTATTGGTAAATTGGCTCGGCGCGGTAATTCTAATGTTGCCGGCAATAGCCTCGTGTTCATGGGCTAAGGTTCGTTCAAGCTCTAATAATGTGCTTTTAATATTTCCCATACAACTAAGCACATGCTTTCCCTGCGGGGTGAGCTTTACACTGCGGGTTGTGCGAATAAGTAGGGCTCTTTGGTATTCTTTTTCGAGCGCTTTTATTTGCTCAGACAAATACCCTCGGGAGATCCCAAGCGCTAAAGCTGCCTTTGAAAAGCTTAAGTGTTTGGCTACTTCGTTAAACAAAAATAACCGTTCAAATTTTTTATGTTCTCTCAGCATTTAAATGAGCACTGTGTTTTTATTGTTTGTTATAGCAAATAATGAGTTTTATTTTTAGTATTTAGTTGAATAATTTAATCGGTAAACTACAAGTCACTCTTTTTTAATACCGATAACTCATGACCAATAAAACTATTTCTCAATTTATACCCAATGCTAGCGAACTTATTTATGGCTGTATGGGCTTGGGTGGTGGCTGGAATAACAACCCAATAACCAAAGCCGATATAAACCAAGCACATACAGTAGTAGAGGCAGCGCTTGAAAATAACATTAATTACTTTGACCATGCTGATATTTATACTTTTGGTAAAGCAGAGCAGGTATTTGGTGAAGTTTTAAAAACGCGCACCGACCGTGATAAGTTAATTATTCAATCTAAATGCGGTATTCGATTTGAAGATGAGCATGGCCCAAAGCGTTATGACCTTTCAGGACAGTGGATAGAGCAAAGTGTAAATAAAAGTTTAGCGCAGCTAAAAACAGACTACTTAGATGTACTTATTCTGCACAGACCCGACCCACTCATGTGCCCTCAGGAAATTGCTAGCACTTATAAAAAACTAAAAAGCCAAGGCAAGGTACGTTTTTTAGGGGTGTCTAATATGCAGCAACATCAAATAAAAGCCATTCAACAAGCCCTGTCAGAGCCACTTATTTTGAATCAAGTAGAAATGAGCTTATTAAAAAATGACTGGGTTGAAGAGGGCATATATGCTGGTAACGCGCAAGGCGCAAATATTAACTTTACGCCGGGCTTAATCGAGTTTTGCCAGCACGAGAATATACAGCTGCAGGCGTGGGGAAGTTTATGCCAAGGGTTGTTTTCGGGTGCTGATATAACCGGCGCTGAAACCCGTATTAAAAACACGTACCAATTAGTACAAAGCTTAGCTGCGCAGTACGAAACAAGTGCAGAAGCCATTGTACTGGCATGGTTAAACAGGCACCCTACAAACATTCAATCTGTTATAGGGACTACTAACACTGCGCGTATTAAAGCGTGTGCACAAGTAAACAAAATACAATTAACGGCCGCTCATTGGTATGCACTTTACGAAAGTGTAAAAGGTTGCGAGTTGCCATAGTTTAGTAAAGGAGCACTAAAATGATAAAAAACACACTAACAACATTTTTACTAAGCACTGTAGTGACATTAACGGCCTGTAAAAGTAATCAGCCACCAGCGGCCGATAACGCAAACACTGCAAGCACTGATAATTATTTACAGCGCGATGTACGCGACGATATATTTTATTTTGTATTACCTGATCGTTTTAATAATGGCGATCCGCAAAACGATAATGGCAGCAATGAGCATGCTATTTCGGCTGGTGGGTTCAATTTAACAACCACCAGTGGTTTTCATGGTGGAGATATAACAGGCATTGAACAAAAACTCGACTACTTAGAAGCGCTAGGGGTTACAGCAATTTGGATGACGCCTTTATTACGCAACCAAGCGATTCAATCAGACGGTGTTGCGCACCATGGTTATTGGATTGTCGATTTTAGCGAAATAGACCCGCACTTTGGTGGGAATGCTTCTTTAAAAAAGCTAATTGATGCAGCTCATAAAAAAGGCATTAAAGTATTTTTTGACATTATTACTAACCACACAGCCGATATTATTCGTTACGACGAATGCCACATGCCAAACGGTCAATTTAAAGCAGGTTTAACGCATTGTGAGTATAAAGCGCTAAATAACCCTAAGCCGTATAGCCCATTTATTCCTGAGCACTTAAAAAATGTTAAGTATCCACAGTGGCTAAACAATGTCGATTATTATCACAACCAAGGCGACAGCACCTTTAGTGGTGAAAGCTCACTTAATGGTGATTTTAACGGCCTAGACGATTTAAAAACAGAGCATCCGCAGGTGGTGAGCGGCATGGTCGATATTTATCAAAATTTAATAAAAGAGTTTAAGCCCGACGGCTTCAGAATCGATACCGTACGCCATGTTAATCTCGAGTTTTGGCAAACATTTACACCTGCTATTATTGATTACGCTAAAGCGCAAGGGATTCCAAATTTTCATGTGTTTGGTGAGGTGTACGACCCTAACCCTAAAAACCTAAGTGTATTTACTACAGAAGGTAAAATTCCATCGGTGCTTGATTTTGCATTTCAAAAAATAGCGGCCGATGTGTTTTTTAAAGGACAGAACCCAAGCGCCATTAGCGAGCTATTTGCACAAGACTCACTATACCAAGATGAAGACAGCCAAGCCGATTTACTTATGACCTTTTTAGGGAACCACGACATGGGCAGACCTGGCTTATTTATAAACCAAACATTTGATCACGAAAGTGATGAGCTTAAATTAAAGCGCAGCCAATTAGCGCATGCATTTATGTTTTTATCTCGCGGTATACCGGTTATTTATTATGGCGATGAACAAGGTTTTACAGGCGATGGCCACGATATTGATGCACGCGAAGATATGTTTGCATCAAATGTTGCAAGCTATAACGACAATAACCTTATAGGCACCACGCAAACAACGGCCGATAATAACTTTAACCAGCAGCACCCATTATTTAAAACTATTGCGCAATTAAGTAAGTTACGAAAAAATCACGAAGGGCTTCGCCGCGGTGAATACAACGACTTATTTTTTGCTAAAAACACTGGCATGTTTGCGTTTTCACGCACAGTAAAAGGTGCAGAGCAGGCGTATATTATTGTGTTTAATAGCGAAAAAACGCCACAAACAATAGAGTTTAATAGCCCGTATAAACACTTTTCGCCTCTTGTAGCTGCCGAGCAACTTGAGCAACAAAATGGCAAGTTAACGGTCACTTTAAAAGGGCTAAGCTATAGTGTGTATATTGCTAAATAATTAAGGGTTTAGGTTAAGTAAAAGCCAGCTGCTAAGCTGGCTTTTTTTATGCCTTAAAGGTTACTGCTTTAAATCTATGGTGTATAGCGCAAAACCATTTTCGTCTGTTTTAAGTGGTGAGGTAGGCGCAACAGCAGGGAGTGTTTGTGCAATAGTAGCTACTTCATCAAGCGGTGATGTTCTAAACACAACATTTAGCTCTGTGCTGGTGGTCACGGTGCTAAAACGCCAGTTATTATCGGCCGAAGGGTCAATACTGCCTGTGCTACTTTTAGCGGCTTCGCTAATAATGTAACTACGCAGCACACCGCGGTTTTCATCTGGGCCTTCAAATGTTTCACGGCTAGTACCGTCAATCGCCGGGAAGTTACCGCCGCCCGATGCACGATAGTTATTAGTTACAATTAAAAACTCTGCCTCTAAATCTATCGCTTCACCTTGGTATTGCAAGTTAGTAATGCGCGAATTGTTTTCACTTATTAACACCCCATCGTTGTCGTATCGTTTTGGCTGAGTGACGTCAATTTCAAAGGTAACGCCGTCAATAATGTCAAAGTTAAAAGTAGGAAAAGTGGTATCGAGTAGGTTTTGCTCAGCGCTGCTGTTTATATCAATCTGATTAAACTGACCTGCAGAGCGTTCAAGCCACTCTTTAACATCGCTACCTGTTACTTTTACCATACGAATAGTGTTTGGAAACACATACAAACTAACGGTATCTAGTAGGGTAATATCGCCTGCTTTTACATTGGTGTAATCTTCAATACCATTGCGGCCAGCTCTAAAAGGGGCTGCTGCCGAAAGCACGGGTAAGTCATCAAGCTCAGTGCCTTGAATAAACGCTTTACCCCACGCTATTTGTGCATCTGATACTATTTGAATTGACGGGTCGTCTTGCACCAAAGCAAAAAAGCTATATATAGGGTTTGAAATTTCAGCAAATGGTTCGCTTACCCAATCAATCGTTGCTTGGTGTTCAAGCTCAATTGCTGCGGCTACATCGGTATCTACAGCAGCTACATCAACAAAGTCGCCGTTTTCATCTGTACCACTAATAGCGCGGGTTTCTACTTTTGAGCTGGTTACTTCCCAGCCGCCTTCATCGTTTGGCTCAACAATTAAATCAATAACCCCTAAGTTATTGCCAAAAAAGCCAGGCATAACAGCCGGTACGCCATTAAGTTTACCGTTTACGTTATCAATACCCGCCGATTCATAGCCATCGTACGACGAATCACCCGGAAACAAACGGTGGTTATGACCAAATAATATGGCGTCTACGTCATCTACTTTAGACAGGTAAAGGGCCGTATTTTCAGCGAGGTCTTCTTGGGCGCTGGCTGTTAACCCAGAGTGCGGAATGGCAATGATAATATCGGCGCCTTGTGCTTTCATTTGTGGAATGAACTTTTCAGCAGTAGCAACAATATCTTTTGCAATTACCTTACCTTGTAAGTGCGCGCTATCCCATTGCATAATCTGCGGTGGGGTAAGGCCTAAGTAACCAATTTTAATTGTTTGTTCGTTGCCGTTTATATCAAATACGGTTTTATCTTGAAGGTAGTATGGGGTGTAACGGTTTTCATCGTTGCTGTCGTCATCATCACCATCATCAACGTATACATTGGCATTAATATACGGGAAGTCGGCACCACTTAATGTGGCATCTAAAAACTCTAAGCCAAAATTAAATTCATGGTTTCCTAAGTTAGCAACATCGTAATCAAGCAAGTTCATTGCTTTAAAGGCCACATGGGTTGCGCCATTTAAAATATCGTCTTTACGTACAATCGCTTCGTAATCGCCAAGCGGGCTGTTTTGAATTAAATCACCATTATCAACAAGTACACTGTTTTGCACTTCATTGCGGGCTTCTTTTATAAGGGTAGCGGTGTTAACAAACCCTAAGGTTTCTGAGGGGGCTTGTGCAAAGTAATCGTAGTTAGATAAATACATGTGTATGTCGGTTGTTTCCATTACGCGCAAAGTAACCGGTGCAGGCTCTGGTGTTTCTACAACGACAGGGTCGTTATTATCGTCATCATCAATGTCGCAGCCACTCAATGCGAGTGCAATAGTCAGTGCCAATGTTGATTTTAAAACGTGCTTTTTAGCGATTCGATTTTTCATAGTCATTCCGTGTAATTTAAAAAGAGTACAGTAAAAAAGATTTATTAAAGTATGATGAATTAAAATGTGAATCCAGATTTACATTTTTAGGTGGTGCATTTATAGTAATGTCTTCTACCAAGATGAGCACACACTATGAGTATACCTATGTACGCATTTAAAAAAATTAAAAAATCTTTATTATTAATTGCTTGCGCTTTAACTAGCTTTACAAGTTATGCAGTTGATGAGCAATTTGTACGTTATCAAGCGGGGCGTTATGCAATTAAAAATATCACGTTAATCGATGGCACCGGCAAACCGGCACAAACTAATCAAACGGTTGTAATAAATAAAAATAAAATTGTGAATATAGGCGCCACAGCAGAAGTAGGCGTCGCTAAAGGTGTGAATATTATTGACGGTAGTGGAAAAACATTAATTCCGGGATTGGTGATGATGCATGAGCACATGTTTTATCCAACTGGCAAGGCTCATTACACCGAAATGCTTTACAGCTTTCCTCGCCTATATTTAGCAGGCGGTGCAACCACAATTCGTACTGCAGGCACCACTGCACCATATGCTGATTTAAAATTAAGAGATGATATAAACGCAGGTAAAAGTTTAGGCCCAGATATAGATGTAACGGCACCGTATTTAAATGGCCCCGGTTTACCTATTTTAAAAATAAAGTCGCTACGCGATGCAGACGATGCTAAAAAAATGATGGACTACTGGGGCTTAGAGGGGGTTACCTCATATAAAGCGTATATGCATATTAATCAAAATGAGCTTGATGTTGTTATTAAAAAAGCGCACGAGCAAAATAACAAAGTAACGGCTCATTTATGTTCAGTTACATACCGCGAAGCAGCCGCTTTAGGTATTGATAACCTAGAACATGGCTTTTTTGCCGCCACCGACTTTGTTAAAAACAAACAAAAAGATGTATGCCCAAGTAATAAAGACGTACAGCAATCGTTTGTTGAGTTAGATATAAACTCGCCAGAAGTAACGAGCCTAATAAATTACTTAGTGGCTAAAAATGTAGTACTTACCTCTACACTTACTGTATTTGAAACCTTTACTAAAGGTCGCCCTAAAGCCTACCCAAAAGCACTTGATGCATTAATACCGCAAGTACGTGATCAGTACGAGTCGCGCTTTGAAAAAATAGCAAAGCAGAGCGAATCTAGTTGGCCTTTAGTATTTAAAAAAATGATGCAGCTAGAAAAAATGTTTGTAGCCGCTGGTGGTAAATTAATGGTGGGAACCGACCCAACAGGTTATGGCGGCGTTATTGCTGGCTTTTCCAACCAGCGTGCAATTGAATTACTCGTAGAGGCTGGGTTTATGCAGCCACAAGCAATAAAAATAGCTACGTTAAATGCAGCGCAGTATTTAAATAAGCAAAATACAATAGGTAGTATTGAAGTAGGTAAACATGCCGACTTGGTTATTGTTAATGGCGACTTTGCTAAAGATGCGTCGGCTATCCGTAATATGGAAACTGTATTTAAAAATGGTGTAGGCTATAACTCAACAGCACTTTTCGATAACACTAAATCGGTTGTTGGGCTTCATTAAAATAATAAAGGAAATCAGGATGAAAAAATCACTACTTTCGGTGGCATTAGGTTTTGCTGCACTTGGTGCGTTTAACGCGCAGGCAAACCTTGATCAGCACGTTAAAAATGTAGAGCAGCAGGTAATTGAATGGCGACGCGACTTTCACCAAAACCCTGAGCTTGGTAATCGCGAAACGCGTACCGCAGGCATTGTGGCTAAACATTTAAAGTCGTTAGGGATGCAAGTACAAACCGATATTGCTTACACCGGTGTTGTTGGTATTTTAAAAGGCGCAAAGCCTGGCCCTACAGTAATGCTACGCGCCGATATGGATGCACTACCGGTAACAGAAAAAACAGATGTGCCATTTAAATCAACCAAAACCACAAATTTCCGTGGCGTTGATGTAGGCATAATGCACGCTTGTGGCCACGACACGCACGTAGCTATGCTAATGGGCGCAGCCGAAGTATTAGCAAATATGAAAGATGAATTGCATGGCAACATCATGTTTGTGTTTCAGCCTGCTGAAGAGGGCGCACCTTTAGGCGAAGAGGGCGGTGCAGAGCTAATGCTTAAAGAAGGTATATTTAAAAAATATAAACCTGACGTAGCATTTGGCCTGCATATTACATCGAGCCTACATACGGGGAAAATTGGCTATCGAAGTGGGCCGTTTATGGCCAGTGCCGATCGCTTTGAAATAACTGTACATGGTCGCCAAGCGCATGGCTCAGCACCGTGGACAGGCGTTGACCCTATTGCTGCCTATGCGCAAATTGTAACGGGCGTTAACCATATTGTTAGCCGCCAAGTAAATATAACCAAAGAGCCTGCTATTGTGTCGTTTGGTAAAATTGCCGGTGGTGTGCGTAATAATATAATTCCTGAAGAAGTTGAAATGGTTGGCACTATTCGTAATTTTGATATGGATAATCGCGCGCAAATCTTTGAAAATATTAAAACAACCGCTACACATATTGCTAAATCATCGGGGGCAACGGCCGATGTGCATATTCACGAAGGTTACCCAGTAACGGTTAATAACCCTGAACTTACTGCGCAAATGTTACCTAGCCTTGAAAAAGCAGCCGGTAAACAAAACGTGCAAGAAATGGGTAAAATAACCGGCGCAGAAGACTTTTCGTTTTATGCCCTAGAAATACCTAGTGTATTTGTATTTTTAGGTGGTACGCCTGACGATCAAGACTTGAAAACGGTAGCAAGTAACCACTCACCTTATTTTTATGCCGATGAGTCATCGTTTAAAGTGGGTACCAAAGCGCTTAGCCAATTAGCGGTAGATTATTTAAATAGCCAAAAATAACGACATAACTACCCAGCGAGTAATGTAATTGCTGGCTGGGTATTGTTGTTTATATTAACAAGCTGCACTATGTGTGCACTTTAACCTAACACGTTTAAATTTATGTCTGATCAACCCTTTTTGGCACCTAAGCAACAACGCAGTCAACAAACCCAAGAAAAACTATTAAAAGCGCTGCATCACAGTTTAAAAAGTAAGTTTTTTGAGCACATAAGTATAAAAGAGCTGGCCGATTACGCCGAGGTGTCGGTAGGTACGTTTTACCGTCGCTTTAAAAATAAAGAGTCGCTGCTGCCCATGTTGTATCAAGACTTTGGTATTGCATTAGATAACTGGGTAACAGAGCTTGAGGCGCAGCACTATAAAAACTTAGACGATGTAGTTAACACTTTATGCCATAAAACCTATGTGTTTTTATCATCACAGCAGGGGGTATTTAGAACGCTACATTTAAATTCGCGTTTGCACAGCGAGTTATTAGGCAGTGATAAACACATAAACAGGCGAGTAATTTATCAGCGGTTAGCGCAACTAATTAGCCAAACAGATACCAAAGTGAGCGAGGCGGCGGCAGGTACTGCAGTATTTTTAATTGTCAGTTCATTGCTTGATAAAGTGCTGTATCACGATTTAACCCCTGCGATAGCCTGTGATTTATCGGCGCAGCAATACGCGCAAGAACTACCTAAAATTATTTTAGCTTATTTAGGTTAAGCACCTTTAAACATACTCAAGGAGAGTAAAATGAAAATTACCGGAAGCTGCTATTGTGGTGAAATTAAATACCAAGCTCAGTCGCAAAATAATAACGTACTTGTATGTCATTGTAGCGATTGCCAACGCATGTCGAGTGGGCCATTTAGAGCCGTAATTATGGCTGAGCCAAACTCGGTGGTATTTACTAAAGGCGAGCCAAAAGAGTATGTTAAAACAGCACAAAGCGGTAATAAACGCGCACAAGGTTTTTGTGGTACGTGCGGCACTACACTTTACGCAACGAACGAAGCAAAAGCCGATAGAGTGTACGGCCTGCGCATAGGGTCCGTTGATCAGCGTGATGAATTTACCCCAGCTGCGCAAATTTGGTCGCAATCAACGCTTACATGGCTAAACGATTTACACCAAGTGCCGGCTTTTGAAACTACACCTAAATAAACAGGTAGGCTATTAATGAAAACACTGACAAAAACAGCCTTATTAGCAAGTGTACTACTGACGAGTTTTGCCCAGGCAAAACCCAGTAATGTCGACTTTTTAAATACAGGCAAAGCTAATCCTAACTTACCATTTTCGCAAATAGTAAAAGCCGGTAATACGCTTTATATGTCGGGGCAAATAGGGATTAACCCTGCAACCGGTAAGTTAGCAGCGGGTGGTTTTGAAGGTGAAGCTAAGCAAACCCTTGAAAACATTAAGCGCACTTTAGAGCAGCATAACTACAGCCTGAGCAATATTGTAAAGTGCACTGTTATGCTTACCAATATTAACGATTTTAAAGCGTTTAACGCTATTTATACGCAATATTTTAGTGCGCCGTATCCTGCACGTAGTGCATTTGCAGTAAACGCGTTAGCCCTTGATTCGTTAGTAGAAGTAGAGTGTATTGGTGCTGTATAATACCAATCGACTTAAATATTTAATCATTCTAACGTGCTAAATAGAGCGCTAACAGCGTTGTAAATTTCTTATGTAGAACAACTGCATGTCGATATTCATGCCTTGTTATCACGCTATTTATCTGTCGCTATAAATGCCTAATAACTTAACACGATTGGTGTAAGTAATTTTAGATTGCGTAATTTTATAAAGGTAACGTTGCGCTTTAAATTTGTGTGAAATTTTTTTAACCAAATGACTGTCTATTTATAAGACAGTCATTTGGAGAAAAATATGTGTAGTTCACCGAAAAGTAGCCGAGCAGTTAAAAAGTCAGCCATTAACTTTAATGACGAACTAACCCAAGAGCAGCGTTTGCGTTTTGCTGCAAAAGCTAATTTAGCGCAGCTGCGCCGCGAGCAACGTCAAGCCGCTAATAAGCGCTTTGAGCAAAAGCATCGCCCCGCTAAAAAGCCAGCAACGGGCTTGTTTTCATGGTTACAGCAGCTAGTAAGTTAACTATTATTAAGCGTGGTGTTTTTGCCGCTAAACCATCCACATGTAGCACATAACACACCTGCACCTGCACATAACCAAAGCGGCGCACTCCAGCTGCCGGTACTTGTATGTAGCGCCCCAGCTACCATAGGGCCAATAGCCGCCAACAAATAGCCAATACTTTGTGACATACCCGAAAGCGAAGCCGCTTGCGTGGAGTTATCGGTACGTAAGCTAATAAACGACAGTCCTAAAATAAAACACGCTCCCGAGCTAAAGCCAAGTAGTAGCGTCCACACTAATGCAAAGCTTGGCATATAAAGTAGCCCTAGTGCACAGCACGCACTAAGTGATGCAAGTATAAAGCTAAGCGCACTTTGATCTTTTAATTTTCCTAGTAAAGGTATAAGCACAAGCCCAGGTATGGCAGTCGCAATTTGAAAAGCACCATGATACGCGCCTGCTTGCGTTGCGCTTTGGCCCGCTTCGGTGAGTATGCTAGGCAGCCATGTGATAATGATGTAATTTAAAAATGAATTTAGCCCCAGTAACAAGGTAATTTGCCAAGCAAGTAGGTAGCGCCATACGCTTTTATTAAGTGTTGAGGCCTGTGCTGTTTGTGCCGGTTTTGTGTGTTTATTTAATTGCGCCATCCACACAATTAAAGTGGTAATTGTAATGAGTGCACTTGCCCCTAATGCAAACTGCCAGCCTAACCCTTCATATTGGCTAAGCGGATAAACTAATGCTGAAAAGCCACCCGAGGCAATGCCCATAGTGAGTACATAAGCAGAGGTCATTACCGCCACTTTTGCCGCAAAGTCGCGTTTTATTATACTTGGTAGCAATACGTTAGCTATGGCAATACCTGCGCCTATTATGGCTGTGCCTACAAAGAGCATAATGGATGAGTTAAACACCCGTGCGGCAATACCCAGTAATATTAAAAATACAGCAAAAAACAATGTGCGCTCAAGCCCTTGGCGTTTAGCCAGGCTTGCAGCCATAGGCGATATAATGGCAAAGGCAATTAGCGGTAAGGTGGTAATAAAGCCTGCTTGCGAAGCGGTTAAATTAAAATGCGCAATTATTTGTTCAAGCACAGGGGCAACCCCTGTAAAAGGCGCACGTAAATTGGCAGCAATAAGTAAAATACCTATTACAAGCAATACGCTTGAAAAGCGCGACATATCAGCATTACTGTGAGGTGTGTGAGTCATTATTACAAAATAAGTTAGCTAATTATTGGCGCTAGTATAAACAAATCAGCAGTATTATAATTTAGCTATACTGACATTGAATAACTAAAAACTGACAAAATATGTTTGAGCCTAAAGGGTGGGGATACCTACAAAACTACGAGCACATGGAACAGCCTATAATTGCCAAAGTAGATACCGCACAAGGCAGTAAAGAATACCCGTTACATACTCACCCTAAGGGGCAGCTAATTTTAGCGCTTGATGGTTATGTTACCTGCGAAGCGGCTAACAAAATGTGGATGGTGCCAACGCACAGTGCTATTTGGGTACCTGCAAATACCTTACACAGCAATCGCGCATCTGATAACGCCAAATTGTGTTTTGTATTTATTGATGCCAATAAGCACGGCATGCCACAGCATACCTGTACATTAGCAATAACGGGGCTGGTAAAAAGTTTAATGCTAAAACTAGCAAGCGAACACCAAGCCTATAATGAAGACACTAAAACAGCTCGTTTAGCTCAGGTACTGTTTGATTTATTAATTGAAATGCCCGCCCAGCCGCTCGACTTTGTGTTATCTAAGCATGCGGTTATTCAAGCTATGGGGCAGCAGTTACTCGCACAGCCAAATAATCGTAAAACCGTTGCACAATGGGCACACGATTTTGCTTTAACCGAGCGGACGTTGGCACGGCTTATAAAAAAGCAAACCGGTATGACCTTTGGTAAGTGGCGAATGCAATTACATATAATTACAGCGCTGCAGGCACTATCAGATGGGCAAAGTGTACAGCAAGTGTCGGCGTTATTGGGGTACGAATCGGTGAGTGCGTTTATAACTATGTTTAAAAAGGTAATGGGAAAATCGCCCACTAAATATATGGGCGATTTAAATTAACCTTTATACATGGTTTTACCACGTGTACGTAGCCGAAAGCATGGCGTTACGCGGTTTACCAGGGAAGTACCTATCGCCAGTAAAGCTGGTGTAATCAGCACGCTCTGCATAAGCTTCGTCGGTAAGGTTAATTATACGTGCAAGCACTTCTAAATTATTGGTAACTTGCCACTTTGCACGCAAGCTTAAAATATCATGCCCCTCGTAGCTAAGTAGGTTTTCTGGGTCGGTATAGTAACTACTTACGCTATGCCATTGCAGTGCAAGCGCTAGGTTATTAAAGGCTTGCCAAGTTAAATCAAGGTTAGCCACATTGCGTGGCGCGGTGTCTACGTTGTTACCGTTTATATTTAGCCCATTAATTAACTGATTATTGGTATACGTGTGCTTTGCATGTGTACCTGCAAATTGTAAGTTAAGCGTTTTGCTTAATGCATAATCTACTTCAAGCTCAATACCTCTGTGACGTGAACTGCCATCGTTAACGTTAAAAAAGTCGCTATCGCGATAAATAGTATTGTGTTTGCTCATAGCATACACAGCCAATGCGTAACTTACATTGCTGTAATATCCTTTTAAGCCAAGCTCGGCATTATTGGCTATTTCGGGGTTTAAATCGGCGGTGGTTTGTTCGCGTTGTAATTGGTAAAGCTCTGCCGCTTGCGGCGCTCGGTAGCCACGCGAAAAGTTAGCGTATAGCGTATTATTTTTGTTGGCCTTGTAGCTCACGCCAAATTTAGGTGAGGTATTGCTAAAGCTATTTTTACCACTGGCTGGGCGACTATAACGGCAACCGCCAAAACCACATTCTGTGCCGTCTTCTGTTGTGCGCCCTGTGAGCATATTATTAGTGTAATCGTACTGCATATGCTCATACCTGAGGCCGGCGCTAATAAACCATTTATTTAATTGCCACTCAACTGATGCAAACGGCGCATATAGAGTTGCGTTTACGTCGTAATCGTAGTGTTTGCCTTGCGGTACTGTGGCTACTAAAAATGCAGAGCCTTGAGTTGGCTCGTTTTGGCTTTGAGTAAAATCGCTGCGAGTGTATTCGCCATCAAGCCCTAGGTTTACTTTTACATTACTTTGCAAGTTATGTTGATAAAGCGATTGCACACCTATGCCTGTTTGACTGTTGGTTTCAAGCGGGGTGCCAGGTAAAAAATGCTTAAAAAAGTCCATGCTTTGGTCGCGCACATAAGGCGTAATAGAAAGCACATTGCCGTTTTTTAATTGCCACTGGGCGTTGCTCCACGCTCTAAATGAGCGGGCTTTTCTAAATGCATCGGGGTCAAAGTTTTGCTGTGCTATGTCTTCGTTTTTATAGCTTTCAAAACCCGTAATAAAGCCCGCAGTGTGCTGATCTAAATTTGTGTATGTAAGGCCAGAGGTAAGCAATAGGTTTGAGCGCTCAAAGCGATGACGAATATTTATTTTTTGCTGTTTAACGCTTTCATCATCACGGTAACCGGTATCGTCGGTAATACTTGCGTTTATGCCAATACCACTGTTGCCGTAGTCTTGCCCAGCGCGAAGCTTATAACGGGCATACCCGTATGAGCCATAATCAAGCCCGACTAATCCACCGCCTTGGGTTGTATCAGGGGTTATTACGTTAATTACACCGTGTACGGAGTTTGAGCCATACAGTGCAGAGCCCGGCCCTTTTAATAGTTCAATACGCTGCGCCATTTCGCTATGCGCTTCAAATAGCTCGTTAATATTACAAAAGCCTGCAGCACGCAGTGCAATGCCATCTTCAAGGGTTAGTATGCCGCCACAGGCTGCCGCGCCCGAGAGCACCGGCGAGCGAAGAGCCGGTAGGTATTCTTGCCCATTTCCGCGCTGTACGTTAGCACCTGCAATACGTTGTAACGACTCTTCAACATGAGTAGGCGCAATGCTATTTAACTGCGCTTCAGATAAGGTACTAATAGTAAGCGGATAGGGGGTAGCCAGTGCTTCTGTACGTGATGCGGTGGTTGTTATGGTTTCTATTGCATCATCGTTTTTATTATCAGCAAGTGCAACGTGGCTGAGTGGTAATAACAGCGGCAAAATATAAGGTTTCATACATTCCTTTAAGGTGAGTAACGCTTTATTAACGCCATGGTAAGGTGTTTTAAACAGTTTTTAAACCGCTTGCGTTAAAGTGCGCGTATTCTATATACCCGATAAGTTAGCGATAATATAAAGCAAGCCGCAGCGGGCACGGTTAAAGCAAGTAGGGCTAAGTGCTCATAAAGCATAAACCCGCACACTCCACCTAATAAAAAGCCGGCAATAATAAGTATAAATATTACGCCTTTGCGGGTATCAAAGGGTTCACCTTTTAGCGCCTTGCCTATCATTAAACCTAGGTCGGTAAAAATACCGGTTAAATGAGTGGTGCGCACTACTGCGCCGCTGTAGTTAGTGGCAAGGGCATTTTGTAAACCACAGGCGGCAGAGGCAAGCGTAATGCCATAAACATGGGCGCGGCTGAGTAAATAGGTGCTTAAAAGCAGTAATAGGCCTTCAATAAATAATAGGGTGTCGTAATGGCGCCCCAGCTTTAACGAGCCGCCGGTAAGTAAAAAACCAGAAAGGGCAGAGCCAAGCATAAAGCTTAAAATTATACTCATTAGTAGTAACGCAGCAGAGGTACTGCTCATTAGTTTTATACCAAGTAAAGTAACACTACCGGAAAGGTGAGAAATAGCCTGATGCTCAAACCCTAATAACCCTACAGCATTCACAATGCCAGCAATAAAAGCGAGCGCAAACGCGCCGTACTCCACCCATTTTGGTAATTTAGTTAACATTGCCTACCTTATTAATGCACACCGAATTGCGCTTTATAGCGTTTTATTTGCTCATCAACGATTGCGGTGTTGACCACGCCATGCTTAAAAGCAATATAAACAGGTAGGGCATAGCCTTCAAGCTGCTTAGCATGTATGTTTTTATAGCCTTTTGAGTACCATAAGCCGGCTTGATAATTAGTAATTGCGTAGTCAACACGCTGTTTATTAAGCAAATCAAATGTGGCTTTAGTGGAGAGTGAATGCATAAAGTTGCTTTGTTTAATATTGTATTCTTTTGCCAGTACATTGGGTAATTTAACGCCTCTTAGCATAGCAATGCGTGAATTTGATAAGTCATTATTAAGGTTTGCTTTTTCTGTGCTAAATAAACCAAATTGGGTGGTGTGTAGTGGCTCAGTGGTAAATTCTAAATATTGCGCACGCTCGGTATTATTTGCCAACGCAAAGTAACAATCGTAGTAACCTAACGTCATTTCTTTTTTAATACGAGCCCACGGTAAATGCACCAGCTCAATGGTTACTTTTAAATTACGCTCTATAAAAGTTAAATAGTCTATGTCTATCCCTGTAAAGGTATGTGTTTTATCGTCATAAATTGTAAAAGGCGGGTAATGGGTAGTTGCACAGCGCAGCGTTTTATTAGGCGCTGCTAATAATAGCGAAGAAAAACTAAAAGCTAAAAGCAGCAATAATGTGCGCATAAATGTAAATCCGATTTTTTCTTATGTTAGTGTGTTTATTATACAGCGATATTCGGTTTTGAGGTGATGATCTATGTATTTTTTCTTCTCGTATAAGTTTAAATTTTAAGAGATAACCATGTTTAACGCAGAGCAGCAATCGCGAATTATAGAAATGGCGTGGGAAGACAGAACCCCCTTTGAGGCTATAGAGCAGTTATACGGGCTTAATTATTCACAGCTGGTCGTGTTTATGCGAGAGCATATTTCAAAGGGTAGTTTTAAAGTGTGGCGCAAACGCCACGCAGGGCGTAAAACCAAGCATTTAAAACTGCGAGACCCAGCCATAATGCGCAGCCATTGCAAAACACAGTACAAGCCGAGATAAATAGCTGCTTGCAGTTTCATATGATGTTCAGGCGTGTTTGATAATCTTTAGCTATTAACATTATTAGAGATTATTTATGAAAGCGTTTTTATATACGGTTTTTTTAGCGGGTGCCTTGGTTAGCGTTCATGCACAGGCAAAGCCCGACAAAGGCAAACACGGCCATAAAAATGGCCACCATAAACATCAGCAGCACAACTATAAAAGCAGTAAGAAACTATCTAAAAAGCAGCAAAAAAAGTTAGTGCGTGCTGGGTGGACGCCACCAGGGTTAAGTAAGCGTTACCATAGAGGCGATTACCTAGACCGCAATGTATATAAACAAGGCCGCGTTATTGAACGTTCTAGAGATAATGGTACAGTAAGTATAAAAATAGACAGTACAGTTATACACATGGTGCACGATACCCGAGAAATACTTTCAATTTTAACTCGTTAAGTACAATTTATAAGGATATTTAAATGCTCATTGCACTGGCTATAATCATTGGCTTTTTTTTATTAGTGACCTTGTTACCTATGTCGTACAGTCAGCACTACTTAGTGCGCAGCTGCGACTTCGTTCGACTACAGGTATTTTATATAGCCAGCGCTGTTGCAATTATATCGTTTTATTTACTGTGGCAAAGCGGCAATAGCGGGTATTTGTATACTGCTTTGACCGCATTACTAACCATGGCATTACAAGGTAAGTGGATATTTCCTTACACTTGGCTTGCTAAAAAAGAAGTTAAAACGGCCTCAGTGAGCGAAGATCACAGTGTTAGAATCATGTCGGCTAATGTGCTTATGTCAAACCACAATAGTGAGCAACTAATCTCACTGGTTGATAAACACCAGCCCGACTTATTAATTACCCTTGAAAGCGACAGCTGGTGGGAAAATAAATTAGCTGTTCTTAAAAAAAACTACCCCTATTATATTGAATGCCCTAAAGACAACCGCTACGGCATGCATTTATACAGTAAATTTAAAATTCTTGATGCGCAAATATGTGAGCTCATTGAAGATGATATTCCTTCAATTCATATCCTGTTCGAAAACAATGAAGGCCTTGAAATGCAAGGGCACTTTATACACCCCGCGCCACCAAGTCCCACTGAAGAAGACTCATCGCGCCCACGCGACTCAGAGCTAATAATGGTCGCTAAAGCACTTAAAAAGCCAACACGCCCGACCATTGTAGCCGGTGATTTAAACGATGTGGCATGGTCGCGTAGCACCCGTTTGTTTATGCAAATAAGTGGTTTTTTAGACCCACGTAAAGGCCGTGGCTTTTATAACACCTTTCACGCAAGTTACTTTTTTATGCGCTGGCCGCTCGATCATTTATTTCACAGCCAAGGCTTTAAAGTAAAGCGCATTAAGCGCCTTGCAAAATATGGCTCTGATCATTTTGCACTACTTACCGAGCTGGTGTATGAAAACGCCAAGCAGCATTCATTAGAAGATAAATCAGACGAGCTTAAGCAAGAAGAGATACAAGAGCTTGCTATGAGCAAAGCCGATAAGCGAAAAGTGCCAAGGTTTGAGAAGAGCTAGCTATTAGCTTGTGTAGGTCGGATAAGCGAAGCGCCATCCGACACAGTACAATACCTTGCCAATCATAATTAATATTTTATGTGCCGAATGTCTCAGGATGTGAAGCTACCTTTCAGGTTTAACTCATTTCTGCCCCGAAACATTAAGTCTGTTGTTCAGCATTGCATGTGTTGCCTTCTCTTTCTTTGTTTTTGCAAATGGCATCACAACTGAATGGCTACGCAGAACGTGCGATTATGAAAGAAATTATGGTAATGTAATTAGGCACATGGAGCTTTGGAAACGCGCTGAATTGGAGTAGCGGTGCCGATAAGATGTTGATGCAATAAAGTAAGTTTCGAAGTTGAATTGGGTAATAACTGCGCTGTATAAAGGTACAACACAAGAACTTTTCTGTTGGTTTTTTAGGTTTAATCCTTATAATTCAATATCTAATAATAACTACAGTCTTCTTATATATGGACTACACTACTTGTGGTGGTTTGGAATAACATGCCTAAAGATACTATTTATCGCGGAGCTTCAGATAAAACCAAAGGCTTTCGACTTCAAAAGATCCGTGCAATCAAGCTGATGATTGAAGAAATCATTAAGAACGATAGGCAACTATTTTACACAGCGATTGAAATTACAGAAGATGTTGACCATACCATAGTTAATGAGTCGCATAATGAATCCAGAGTTGAAGAACTTAAAGCATACGACAATAGTGCCTTTACACTCCAAAGTGAAGCTGTTAAGAATACTTTAGTTAGCTTTTTCGATATCTACTTTAAGAACTGGCAGTCCAGTGATAACGTAAAACTAGGGTTTTATACGACAGCAACAATAGGTAAAGAAAAAAAGAAGGTCTTGTTCAACGGCACTAACTTAGCACCTCCGGCTCAACCAATTTTGAAAATTTTTAGTGACGGAGGCCCGCTAGACCAATCAACATTCGAATACTTTAAAGCTACCATTCTCGAAGAATATCGTAGTCAATACTTCAAAACTCCTAATCCAAAGTCGGCAAACTACGCTCAAGAACTGGCTAGACAACAAAATAAATTAGATAACTCCTATTTCCCTATACTCAAAAATTTAACGCTAGAAGAGGCAAATAATTTTCTCGACAAAATATATTGGCATTTCGATGATGAAGATAATGATGCTCTCAAGGCAAGTGTACTGCAACTAATCAAAACCTGCCCCTTATCAAATCTTAGTAATGAGGATAAAGAAGAGACTATTTTTTGCGAACTTATGGAACTATTAGATGAGAGGCAGAATGATAATGTGTTTTCTAATAAGTTTATCACCGGTTCTGACGTAAAAATGGTATTCAAAAACGCAGAGAGCAGTATTTCCGTTGAACTATTAGATCCTTCATGGGAGAGGTACCATGAAGAATCTCAAAGAATCACAGATAAAAGAAACCTGGGGGATAAACTCATGTCTGTCTGCCCTGATTTCTCTAAGCAACTTCACGGGATATACTCGCGAGAGGCATGCACAGTAAAAATTGATACAAACAGTGGGAAATCATTCTTAGCTCTGAAGTATAGAGTTTTCTTAGCTTGTGCAGAGTATTTAGCACTCAATGCACAGAGCACCTATACGCAAGATGAAATTATTACAGCCATAGGAAATATGCTCGAGAAGTCAACTGCTACAATCGAGGCACTAAAAAATGACTTTACTTATAGGGTGTCAAATGAGGTCATTATTAAAAGTATAATCTACGATCTGTTTGATGAGTGTTTTATTGCTCTGAACGAGGTATAACGATGTGTGATATAAAAAAAAGGCTTATGTTCAGCTCTAGTGATGATCCCTACTATATGTGCTTTTGGATATTAATAACACTAGATCGATTAGGAAAAAGAAATGGCAGCTATTTCAATGATAGTCGGAAGCTATTATTCATAATCTTGCTATTAAGTGACACTAAAACTTTTGACTCAATTATAAAATCAACAGAGTTTAATGCTTCTAAACAAGAAAAAGAAATACTATATGAATCATATAAAGATGGGGTAACTCAAATAACTAGATTTAATTCTCTTTTGATTACACTAGAAAAAAGGGGCTTAATCACGTTAAGGAAAAGTAAAAGCCTAGACACTTTAGATCTTACTTTAAACAAGGATGTAATTCCTAAAGAGTTTTTTAGTAAAAAAGAGTTTGGCAATGAATATGAAAAGATAAAAAAGTTAAAATCATCTGTTGAGCGAATAACAGCCCTTTCCTTAGATACGTTTATTGAAAGAGTTTATAAAAATAATGGTGTTAAAACATGGCATGTTTGAGAATAAATAAAATAAACTACTATGGAGACAAATATTATTTCGAATCAGAAGTATTCGATACTAATATAGTGCTCATAGAGGCTGACAATGGAACAGGAAAAACAACACTAAATAGTCTTATTTATTACTGTTTGGGAGGAAAAGTAACTCACTTTGATAGTAAGTCAGATGAACCTCACGAACAAATAGCATATGATAAAAATAATTATGCTGAATTATTTATCTCTATAAATAGTAAAAATTACTTACTACGTCGTCAAATCCAAAAAAATGAGATACTCGTAGCTGAGTACTTAGATGATGATGGTGTACCTTTTTTTAGTCCGGAAGTGGTTGCTGACACAACCCAAATATACAGAATTTTTAGAGCTCCCAATAGTAACGATAATATTTTCTCTGATTGGATACTTGATGAGCTGGGCATCGACGTTGTTAGTTTAGGCCAAGGTAATAGTACTTTTAAATTCAATTTTTCTGATTTACTAAGGCTGATTTATCACAATCAGTTACCTGACCCAAGCGGTATCTATAAGCCTTTAGACAACAAAACGAACTTTTTTACTGATTCTGAATTGATCAGAAAGGCTATTTTTGAGCTTTTACTTGGTAATCAGTTCTCAGAGCTTTATACAGGAATAACAAAAGAGAGAGAGGCTGATAAAGAATATCAAGTTGCTAAGAATGTATCTGAAGAGTACAGAAAACTCGTAGATAATTTAAATGAGCTATCGGGAAATAATGATATTTTAAATGTAGATGCCATTAGAGGTGAACTGAATGAAAAGGAGTCTCGTTTAAGTAAACTACTCTCAAAAAGAGAGCTGATAACAAAACAATCGTTACCTGAACCCTTACAGACTACTCAAATCGATATATTAAAAAATGAAATCTCGTTATTAGAGCAAGATATCATTGAAATGAAACGCTCAGAATATATTATTTTAAAAGAGATCGTTGATTTAAAAGAACTAATAAAACAAAGAGATCAAGATATAAAGAATATCGAGAAAATAATCCACACACATAATAACCTCTCTCTATTTAACTCTAAGACTTGTCCATATTGCTTAGAAGAAGTGGAAATAGATGAAAATCACTGTATTTGTGGGAATCCCGTTGATGAAATGAGGTTTGAGAGATTCACATATACATCAAATGAATATATAGATATTCTCAAATCCCGCGTTAAATCTAGAGAAACTATTGTTGTGGCTTACGAGGCATGTATTTTCGAGTTGAACGAACTAAAGCAAAAAATCAGGTGCTTCGCAGAAAAAGCGCATGGAATGAAAAACCTCCTTAATGAAAAAATAGAATCTTCAGGGCAGATTTCGCCCTCATCAAATCTAGAAGAAGTAGATTCTTTCATTTTTGAGTTGAAAGATGATATTTCAAAACTAAACCAAAGACTTACTATGGAGGAGAAACTCCTAGAGCTTATCAAAAAATCTGACGAACTTAAGGTGAGATTTGACAACGCTGCATCTCATAGAAAGCTACACGAATCAAAAGCTGAGCTTGATATGCAAGAGAAACTAAAACAGTTTAACAGTTTATACAACGAGCTCATGACTGAATCTTTGGACGAGTGTAGAACAGCAAAAATTAGCTCGGAAAACTATATGCCAATCATTAATGGGGGGACTTACAAGGAGGCTAGTTCAAAAGTCTCTATAAGATTAATGTACTATTTAACTTTTTTAAAAATGTCATTGAGTGACCCTTCAATAACATTCCCTAGATTCTTACTCGTTGACACACCGGAGACAGCCGGAATCGAAGAAGATAACCTATTGGCATGTTTAGAAAAATTCAAAGGACTAAAGGGTTCGTATCAGATAATACTATCAACAGGTCTAGGAAAATATCCGAAGGAATTCCTAAAATATAGAAAGCTCTATCTACCAGATAAGAAAGCAAAGCTGCTTAAACTACGTGGATAGTTCAAATCAAACCACAATGACAGCCAAAAAACTGGAAGATGGTAATAAAAAACCTTGATTATGTGAGTGCTATCCGCAGTGAAATATATCTAGAGAAGTATTCCTTTTTCTTTATATTAATTAATCTGTACTAATGCCCAAACTATTTCAAGGAGCACGTTTCAGCTAGAATGACTTGGCTGGTGGCAAGCCACTACTTTGAATGCATAGTCTCTGTGCGTTAAAAAGCAGTAGTGCTACCGGTCAAACGATGGTATTTTTTATTTAGGGTAGTAAATGTAATCTTACAGATAGAAATCGTCTTAAGTTTGTAACAATGGTCTGTCCAAAAACGAGTTTACTGACCGTTTGCTCACCACTCTTACCTGCCTAGCTAAGCCAGGTTGTCTAAATTCTATGCTCAGTATTAGTCAATTGACAGCTTTGTTTTTAATTTCTCTCACAGTGTTTACGGTTTTAAATACACTTGTTGTATAGATCTATTCGTGCGTAAAACCATGCAGATTCGTCCATAAAAAAGCCTAAAAGTGATTGCTCACCTTTAGGCTTAATAATATTTTTTAAAACACGTATAAATATTCTTTTAATACGTGTATAGCTAGATTAGCTATTGATCATAATACATTTGATATTCACAAATTCGCGCATACCAAAGCCGCCGTGCTCTCGGCCGTAACCACTTTCTTTAACACCACCAAACGGTAGGTTTGGTTGGGCAAGGCCGTAACCGTTAATGTTGATCATACCGGTATCAAAGTGCTTTTTAGCCAGTTCAATGGCTTTTTTCTCATCTTTAGAGAAAATACCACCGCCTAAACCATAGCGAGAGTCGTTGGCGATGCGCATTGCATCGTCGTTGTCTTTTGCTTTAATGAGCGAGGCTACAGGGCCAAATAATTCGTCATCGTATGCTGGCATGCCCGGCGATAAATTATCAAGAATAGTCGGTGGGTAGTAGTAACCTGTTTGCGATGGCACTTCACCGCCTGTGACTACATTTGCACCGGCTTCAACAGATTGCATTACTTGGTCGTGAATTTTATCACGTAAATCTTCACGTGCCATTGGGCCTAGATCGGTATCTTCGGCCATTGGGTCGCCCATTTTTAATGCTTCAAATTGCGCTTTAATTTTTTCTTTAAAATCATCATATAGTGATTCTACAACCACAAAGCGTTTTGCCGATACACAGGTTTCGCCGTTGTTGATCATGCGCCCTGTAACACAGGTTTCAACAGCAAGGTCTAAATCTGCATCATCAAGTACTAAGTAGGCATCGTTACTACCAAGCTCAAGCACTGTTTTTTTAACGTATTTACCTGCTTCTTCAGCTACTTTTTTACCGGTAGCGTCACTGCCTGTAAATGTTACGCCGCTGATTGCTTTGTGTGAAATAAGCGCGCTGGCAGTTTTGCCATCAATAAGTAAGTTGCTAAAGCAATATTCAGGGAAGCCCGCTTGTTTAAACAGGGTATCGATTTTCTCTGCCATACCAAATACATTACCGGCATGTTTAAGTACGGTGGTGTTACCGGCCATAATGTTAGCTGCACTGTAACGAATTACTTGGTAAAGCGGGAAGTTCCAAGGCTGAATACCTAATAAAACGCCCGTTGGTTGGTAGCTAACAATAGCACGGCCGCCATCCATATCGCGCTCTTCATCGCCAAGTACTTGTGGGCCGTTTTCGGCTGTATAACGACAAATACCTGCGCACAGTTCAATTTCTTGAAAACCTTGCTCGTACACTTTACCCATTTCTTCGGTCATTAGCTTAGCAATGGCTTCTTTTTGCTCTTCGAATAAAGAGGCTAGTTTATTTAAATACTTAGCACGCTCGGTAAATGAGGTTTGGCGCCATTTTAAATATGTTTCGTGAGATTTTTCGACTACTTGCTCAGCTTCCTCTTGAGAAAGCAGCGTGTAGGTATCAATGGTTTGTTCAGTTGCGGGGTTGATTGTTTTAACTGTGTTACTCATTTTTATCTCCTTACAAATTAGTTATCAGTAAGGGTGCAAACACAAAGCCAGTTTGTTTTATAAAGTAAAATAGGGTTTAAGTTATTGAATAGTGGTCGCTTTAAATTTAATTATGGGATGTAAATAAAAAGCGAGTGATGAGCAAGCAGTAAAAAATACTGCTTTATGCAAATTTTACAGCCTTAGTTAAACAGTTGCTGTGCTATTTGTTTAAGTAGGTAAGTTTCTCGAATGATAGACAGCCCTTGTTTTTTGCTAAGGCTCATTGTGCGCTCGTTGTGTGCAATGGCGTCGTATATATTGACCCATTTAGGCGTCATACCATTTTGTTGCTCGTAATGTTCAAGCTGTGCTTTGCCAAGCTCTTTGTCTGTATCGCATAAATAGCAATACGACTGTATGTGTATAATATCAAAGTCGTCTTTGTACCAAGGGCGGTACTCTTCGTATAACCCAAAGGGTTTAATAACCTGTATATTTTGCGCGCCAGTTTCTTCGCTAAGCTCTCTTATTAACCCTTGCTCTAGGGTTTCACCTTCATCTACACCGCCGCCGGGTAAACTGTAGTCTTCGTAGCGATTGGTATACATTAATAAAATGTGTGCATCTTTAATCACAATGGCGCGGCCTGTGCGGCGGGTAAATTGAGTGCCTTGGTTTAAATTTATGCCAGGGTGGACCATTGTTTTTAATAATTGCATTTTGTCTCCTTTTTAAAAGCAAAATTATATCAGCTGGTATACTTAGGCGAGTAGTAAAAATAATTCTAATTATTTTTAAAAATTATGATCGGTATGGCTTAAGTTTACGTACATACTGGGTTGTTAAAATTAAACGTTAAAAGACTCAATAGTTTAATCATTTTTAAGAGATTCTAGTAGCCCCTTTTATTTGCAAAATAGGGTGCGTAGAATAAGAAGAAAAGCATAGGGATTTATCATGTTAAACATACTTTTAGTCGATGATGACGTTGAATTTAGTGACGTTGTTTGCCACATTGTCGAATTCCTCGGGCACAACATTTGTACTGCAACTAGCTTAAAAGAAGCACATCAATGGTTTGAAAATAATACCTTTGATCACGTATTACTCGATTTTATGCTGCCAGATGGCAGTGGTCTTCATTTACTCGATCATTTAAAAATGATTGGGCAGTCTCCAAAAGTGACGCTTATTTCTGGCCACCCTTCAGTAAAAGGGATTTTGGCAGACATGTGTGAGCAAGATGTTGGGCATTTATTAAAGCCGCTGCAACGCGAAGACCTAGAGCTGGTATTAAACGGCCCTAAAAAAACAGCTAAAAAAGCTAAAGTTCCGGCTATTACTCGCCATTTTAATAGCTTAATTGGTGAATCAGAGCCAATGCAAAAGCTTTACACCATGATAGAGCGCGTAGCAAAAACCAATGCTAACGTGATGCTAATGGGGGAAAGCGGTGCAGGTAAAGAAGTGGTCGCCCAAGCAATTCATAACGCTAGCCAATGCGAAGGCCCTTTAGTGGCGAGCAACTGTGGTGCTTTGTCTAAAGAATTAATAGGTAGTGAGTTATTTGGCCATGAAAAAGGGGCTTTTACAGGTGCAATTGCCCGTAAAGAAGGGGTGTTTGAGCAAGCAGACGGCGGTACGTTATTTTTAGATGAAGTAACCGAAATGCCTATAGATATGCAGCCAAACTTACTGCGTGTGCTTGAGACTAAAAAAGTAACACGTGTAGGCGGCAATCGTGAATTGCCTATAAACTGCCGCGTTATTTCTGCGACTAACCGTTCGCTGACCGACTTAGCGCAAAATAATATTATTCGTGAAGATATTTACTTTAGGCTTGCGGTTTTTCCCATTGATATACCTGCGCTGCGAGAGCGAAAAGAAGATATTCCACTGCTTGCGAAAGCCTTTTTAGAGCAACTTAACGATGAAAATGGCACTTCGTTTTATTGGCACAACGAGCAGCTAAAAGAACTACAGCAATACGAATGGCCAGGCAATGTGCGTGAACTTCGCCACGCTATCCATCGCGCCTTTATTATGAGCGACCCACAATCGAGCGAAATTACACTTCCGGATAACTTAGAGTCGCCGTTTTCGCGTGTAAATACGCAAGTGGCCGACAACCATGTTTCGGCAGGGCAAACCATTGAAGAAGTCGAAAAAGAGTTAATCCACGCCACGCTAGATAAGGTGCAAGGTAATAAAACGCTAGCTGCGCAAATGCTAGGGATCAGTACAAAAACATTGTATAACCGATTAAACGCATACGGCGGAATTGGAGAATATAAATAACCTGAACTCTGAATAATAAACCTATCTCTAGCAGCTATTTTCAACGTTAACTGCGTTAAATTTGCTTGCAATAGGCCAGCTATTGACGCGTAAATTCGGCTTGTTTTCATTGAAAATCTCTGACTAGAGAAAAGAATTTGGTTATCACTATAATTTAATATTTTAGTAAGTTTCTTAACCAGAGTTCAGGTTGAATAAGTATAGGAAGTAATATGAGTGATGAAAAAGAAGTTAATACGCTAAATAAATTGGTACATGATGCGAGAGCTCCACTGAATAGAATTTCTATGAATGCAGAGCTCATTAAACTGGTATTAGAAAACGATATGCCAAAAGATAAAGCGTTAGCAGCACTCGATAAAATAATTTCAAACTGTCAGCAATGTAGCGAAAGCTTGCAAAACATTACTGATTTTAATAATAAGTAGTCATTTAAAATTAGGTATTTACACATAATGAGTAAGCAAAAGCAGCAGGGTAAAACGAATATAACGTGGGCCGCTTTTATCGCAATAGTACTGTGTATTGTTGTTGGCAATGCAGTTTTGGCATTAAGTACTATTCAGGGATTAACGCAAACGCAAAAAAGCTTGGATAACACCAGCTTATTAGCCGATGCCATTGAGCGTCTTCACTTATCAATTGTGCAGGCAGAGTCTGGCCAGCGCGGCTACTTACTCACCGAAGAAGAAGACTACTTAATGCCTTATTACGATGCGATAGGGCAAATAGAATCGCAAATGGAGCATGTAAAGTCTCTACACTCTGAAATTGATGGCCAAGCTGAGCGAATTGCTGAGCTATTAGTGTTAACAGAAGCTAAAATTAAAGAGCTTAAACAAACGGTTAAGCTGGCTACTAATGACAAAGAGCGCCGTGCGTTATATGTATTAAATACGCACAGAGGGCGAGAGCTATACAAAGATATTCGCGTTAAAGTTAATGATATTCAAGACCGAGAATTACTGTTTAAGGTGAGCCATTTTTCTAAGCTGGCACAAATAAAAAATGAAGCAAAAATCACCTTTGCTATTACAGCGGTTACCAGTGCGCTTTTAATAATAGGTATGTTTTTATTAACACGCCTAAATTTAAGAAACGCGGCTAAATACCGTGAGGAGCTTGAAATACAAAACGAAACACTTGCAACTAAAGTGTCTGAGCGCACGCAAGAGCTGACCTTATATTCAGATGAGCTTAGCCGCTCAAACCGTGAGCTTGAAGAGTTTGCGTTTGTTGCCAGCCATGACTTACAAGAACCACTACGAAAAATTCAAGCATTTAGTGACCGCCTAGAAACCATGTTTAAAGATGAACTGGGCGAAAAAGGCATAGATTACATAGGCCGTATGAAAAATGCAGCGCAACGTATGTCTAACCTTATTAACGATTTGCTAGAGTTTTCGCGGGTAACAACCCGAGGTAGAGACTTTGATGACACTGACTTAAAAGGCGTAGTTAACGACATTTTAAGTGATTTAGAAGTTGCCATTAAAGAAAGCAATGCGCACGTAGAGGTGGGCGAACTACCGGTTATACAAGCCGATAAAAGCCAAATGCAGCAGTTGTTTTTAAACTTACTGTCTAACGCTGTTAAGTTTAGAAAACCAGGTGTTGAGCCACACATAAGCGTAATGTACGAGCACAAAGACGAGTTTAGTGAAGAGCACAACGAAAAAGTGGGTTGGCAAATTATTACCATAAAAGATAATGGTATTGGTTTCTCACAAGAGTATGCTGATAAAATATTTGTACCATTTCAGCGCCTGCATGGGCGTTCGGAATATAAAGGCACAGGGATTGGGCTTTCAGTTTGTAGGCGTATAGTTGAGCGGCATGGTGGGATAATTACCGCTCATAGTAAAGACGGTGAAGGGGCAACCTTCATAATAAAATTACCTGTGGAAACAACGCTTTTCACACTACAAGGAGAGGCTTAGATGCCGTATTCAAAAGTGAAACCTATTACAATATTAATGGCAGATGATGACGAGGATGATCGCCTACTCACGCAAGATGCGCTAGCCGAAAGCCGTGTATTAAACGAGCTGCATTTTGTGGAAGATGGGGTTGAATTATTAGAGTACTTAGAGCGCAAGGGTAAGTTTGAAGATAAAAATTCATCGCCACGCCCAGGGTTGATTTTGCTTGATTTAAATATGCCACGTATGGATGGCCGTGAAGCACTTGAGGCCATTAAGGCAAACCCAAACCTTAAAGGCATACCGGTTGTTATTTTAACCACCTCTAAGCAAGAAGAAGACATGGTTAAAGGCTATAACTTAGGAGCGGCCTCTTATATTACTAAACCGGTAACATTTGATGGCTTGGTTGATTTAATGAAAACCCTAGGAAAATACTGGGTAGAATTTGTAGAGCTGCCGACAACGTTTAACGACTAAATAAGTAGCAACATTAAGCCCCTAATTAGGGGCTTATTAAATGCAATTAAAAGGAGGTAGTATGTTAGATAAAGTGACTCGCTTACTTTTAGTAGAAGACGATGAAGATGATTACATTCTCACTTGCGACTACTTAGATCAGTTAGATTCACATACATTTGACATAGAATGGATAAGCTCTCCTGAGCAAGCAATAAGCATTTTAAGTAAAAACGATCACGATATTTGTTTGCTTGATTATCGATTAGGCGCCTCAAATGGGCTAAGTGTATTAAAAAAGGCCATTGCTAATGGGTTTAGCGGGCCAATTATTATGCTTACAGGGCAATCTAATGATGAATTAGACTCTGCAGCACTTGATGCCGGCGCGGTAGATTACCTTATAAAAACAGAAATGAGTTCGAGCCGGTTTGCTCGCGCTATACGTTATGCTTTAGCGCGTAAAGATGTTGAAGGCGAGCGAGTAGAGCGTTTAAAAGCCGAGGCAGAGAACCGCTCAAAAGACAGATTTTTAGCCCACTTAAGCCACGAATTACGTACCCCGCTTTCATCTATATTAGGTTACACAGAGTTACTGCTGCAAAGCGACTTTAGCAAACAGGCCGAAAACGAATTAGGGGTTATTTACCGAAACGGTAAGCACTTGCTGAGCTTGTTAAACGACGTGCTCGATTTATCTAAAATTGCTGCCGACAAATTAGAGCTCACCTTAAGTGAAGTAAACTTAGATAGCATGCTGGCTGATGTTTACACTTTAATGCGTGTATCTGTGCTTGATAAAGGCTTAAACCTTCGCTTTGAGTCTCTACAGCCCTTACCTCTTATTGTGAGAGTAGATGCCACCCGCGTACGCCAAATACTCATTAACTTAATCAATAATGCGGTTAAATTTACCGAAAAGGGCGAAATAGTGGTTAGTGCCTGGACCGAGTGGGTTGAAGGCCAAGAAATGCTATTTTTTAGTATTAAAGATTCAGGCATGGGGATTGCCCCTGAAAAACAAGCATTAATTTTTAAACCCTTTGAGCAAATAGCCGATGTAGAATCGCGCTCTGTTGGCGGAGCAGGCTTAGGCCTTGCGATTTGTGCCGAGCTATTAGCGCGTATGCACGGCAGTATCGATTTAACCTCTAGAATGGGCGAAGGCTCTACCTTTACTATTTCGGTGTACCCAGGTGATATAAGTGAAGTAGAACGCCAAGTATTAAACTTTAGTAGTGGCTCGCAATTACAGACAAAATCAGCACCATGCAAAGTGACTGGCCGCGTATTAGTGGTTGATGATTTACGCGATTTACGTATGTTAGTTGGCCATATGATTAGCACATGTGGTGCGCGCGTAGACTACGCCGAGCATGGCCAGCAAGCGCTTGAAAAAGTAAGAATTGCCGAGGCGTATCGCTCACCTTACGACATTATTTTTATTGATATACATATGCCTGTAATGGGCGGTAAAGAAGCGACAATAGAGCTTAGAAAAATGGGCTATACAGGCCCAATTATTGCGCTTACTGCCGCCACTATGAAAGGCATACATGAAGAGCTTGCCGCCCTTGGCTTTAACGATGTAATACCAAAGCCCGTTGATAGCTCTTCTTTGTATCAATGCTTACAAGATTACTTAGTATCGTCAGAGCATGCGCCTCAAGCTAAAAACATTCACAGCGACAAAGCTGTAATAGAGAAAAAACAGCGCTTTTTATTGGTTGAGGACGACCAAGATGCAGCGCAAATTACGCAGTTGTTGCTAGAAAGTTTAGGGGTAGAAACCGTTATTACCTCAACGTGTGCACAGTGTTTACAAACCCTCAATCATGACCAACAATTTAATAAGGTATTGCTAGATATGCACTTACCTGACGGGCGTGGTGTAGATTTAGGGAAGCAAATTAACGAACGTTACCCTGACTTAAGCTTAGTGATTGTTAGTGGTGCAGAGCCCGATCCTAAGCAGATCAAAGATTTAAATATTAATCATGTACTTTTGAAGCCGATTAATCTGAGCTTATTAGAAACCTTGATCAGCTCGTAATTTAGAAGTTATTTTATGCAGTCGATAAAACTAGAAAGTGAGATATTAACGCCCTCTAAAGTAGTATGCGTTGGGCGTAATTACACCGCGCATATTGCTGAGCTTAATAATGAGCTACCAGATCAAATGGTATTGTTTAATAAACCGAACAGTGCGCTTTCGTCTACCTTATTTGCTACGCACAATAACGACACACTGCATTATGAAACCGAGCTGTGTTTTGTTATTAAAAATAATGAGTTGGCAGGCGTAGGTTTAGGGTTGGATTTAACTAAACGTACCGTGCAAAGTAAGCTTAAAAATAAAGGGCTACCGTGGGAGCGCGCCAAGGCTTTTAACGGCTCGGTATTACTAACGCCCTTTGTAAGTATTGCGGATGCCGAGCAGGCGTTTACGTTTGAGCTTAAAATTAACGATAACGTTATTCAGCAAGGCGATACGCAATTTATGATACATAAGCCTAAAGATATTTTAAGTGAAATTAATGAGTTTATGCACTTAGAAAATGGCGATGTAATAATGACAGGGACGCCTGCAGGCGTAGGAGAAGTGCCTGCAAATAGCGTATTTACAGTAAGCTTGTATGCTAATTCGACGTGCTTGTTATCGCAGAGCTGGCAGGCACAATAGGATTGAGTATTTGCTGTTGGTAATGCTTAGTAAACTGCGGAAAACTTTGCTCTAACCAAAAACGCTGACTATTTATATAAGCAGGCGATTGTAATACCTGCTTATGTAGCGCTTTATTTATTTTATTAAGCGCCTTGGTAGCAAAATCATTCGGTGCTCTTACTGCACACCCTATAGCCCCTAAAACAAACTCTCTGGGGTCTTCTTCAATTGGCAAACTGACTATATTCTTAAACTTACTGTGGTTGACAAAATAATCCCCCATAAACGGGTAGTCTATTGTGTAATCTAAAAAGCCGCGACTTAAGCGAGCAATAACAGCTTGGCTTTCATTTTCGCTGCTCCAGCTTAGCGATGCTTTATGATACACCGTGGTGTTTTCGATTATTTTATTAATTTTTGAAGTAAACTTGCGCGCCGCGGCTTGACCATATACATATTGCTCGTCTGACAATAAATGAATAAGTTTAATAGGGCTGCCATGCTTAGCGTGTATTTCTGGAGCAAGTTTTTGAGTGGTTAAAACCGAAAAAGGCGGGTAAACCGTGGTGGGGGTAGAAAACTGTAACACCCCATTGGCCGTTTTTTTATGAATAACACACGGAAAACATGCATTATCGCCTTCATTTAAGTGCTTATTAATTCGCTCTTGCGGCACGATTAGTCGCGTATGTTTTACATCATCAATACTGTTAATTAGTTGCTCGGTGAGGTTGTCACAAATACCGCCTTGCGGCGCATGCGAATCTTTATCCATATGAAACGGGGGCGTGTAACTTTGTAGCCATACAATTTCTTTAATTGGGTGAGTATTGTCAGCGTACCCGTAACGCATTAAACCACCTAGTACACCAAAGAATAAAATTACATTTCTAAGCATAACTCACTAAAAATAATCCATTTAAGTTAACTTTAGTATAGTTTTACTTTGTATATGTTCAAATGTAAGAGAGAAAAAGGCAGTAAAAAAACTGCCTATTATTTTGGTTTAGTATGGCTGCGGGTAATCTTTAAAAATAGTACCAATTTCAGCTAGTGTGTCGTCGCTTAAAGTTATGCTAAAAGCGTCAATGTCTTCTTTTAATTGGGCCATGCTGGTCGCACCAATAATTGACGAGGTAACGCCATCGACTTGATTACACCAAGCAAGTGCCAATTGGGCTGGGGTTATGCCGCTTGCATGTGCAAGCTCTACATAACGCTGCGTGGCTTTTTGCGCGTTAGGGGTATCTCTAAAAATGCCATTGCGCTGCATAAATGTCCAACGCGAGCCAGCTGGGCGCGCGCCGTTTAGGTATTTACCCGTTAGCAGGCCTGCAGCAAGCGGTGACCAAGGTAAATAAGCAATGTCTTCATGGATACACTGCTCAATTAAGTAGGGCCAATCTTTAGCGTGCGCTAGGCTAAACTCGTTCTGAATAGACACCATACGCGGTAAGTTATGCGCTTTTGCTAAATTTAAAAATTGGCTAATGCCCCATGGGGTGTCATCTGAAAGGCCACAATATTTTATTTTTCCGGCTTTAACACACTCATTAAGGCCCTCTAAAATATCAAGCATACCCGCTTGTTGTTGCTCAGTATCTACGTCACTAAAAGTGAGTTTACCTGGCCACTGCCTGCCAAAATGTGGGGTAGAGCGATTAGGCCAATGCAATTGGTATAAATCTATGTAGTCGGTTTGTAGGCGTTTCAGCGAGTTATCTACGGCCTCAATGACAGCGCTGCGTGTTATATCGCCGCCATCTCGTACCCACGATAGGCCATTGCCTGCAATTTTGGTCGCCAATACAATATCACCGCGCTTTTGCGCATTGCGACTAAGCCAGTTACCTATAATTTGCTCTGTTTTACCGTAGGTCTCTGGTGAAGGAGGAACGGCATACATTTCGGCAGTATCTATAAAATTAACGCCTTGTGCCAAGGCATAAGCTATTTGCTCATCGGCTTCTTGTTGGGTATTTTGTTTACCCCAAGTCATGCTGCCTAAGCATACTCTAGAAACATCAACACCGCTGCTGCCTAACGGACTGTATTGCATTTAAAATCCTTAAATTATGTAAGATCTTGAGAGTGGATAATTAATACCAATTCGCAATAAAACCTAATTAAGCGAATTGGTGTAGTGCCGATAGTAATGGCTCTGAAATCGCCGCTTTTTGTCCTGTTTTAAAGTCAAACATAACAACTTGAGAATAGCCTGTGGTAGTAATAGCTTGCTGAGCATGGCTAAATACAGAGTAATTCATCATAAAACGGTCGCTTTTTATATCTGAAATAGTAATACCTACGGTTAAGGTATCTGGGAAGGTCACTGGACGTTTATAGCGAATATTGTTTTCACTAATGACCGGGCCTATTCCACCTGGTTTTATCGTATCAAACTGATTTATTTTATTTAGAAAATCGATACGCGCAATTTCAAAATAACGCAAGTACACCACGTTGTTAACATGTTGTAGGGCGTCCATATCGGCCCATGCTACGGTGATATCGGTATGTATAGGGTGCTGATCTTTGAACCTTTGCATGTATGTGTACTCTTAGTTTTAAATGAATGAGATTATCAATATGGTGTTTGTAGCTCAAGACAATAAATGCCATGTTTTTTTATATGATGATTGTACCTATTTATTTTTAGGACTACAGTTAAATAACACAGACAACACACACACGAGAACACACATGCAAAATATAATTAATTGGGCTTTAGCCAGTTTAGTTTTTATAGCGTCTTTTGCTTGCTATGCAATGGGTAATGCCTCCGGCGGCATAATGCTTTTAGCTGCGGGGTTTTTATTGGAGTTTGTTTTTTGGCTACATTGCTTTAAAAAATCAAAGCGCTTTAAGCAGCCGTTTTAAAAAAGCTGTTTAAAGCTTGCACGGTTTAACGCGCTACACCTAGTAGCGCTTTTAACTTTAGCAAGTTAAACAGGCTTTAATGGACTTGCTTAATGAAAGTGAATCCTTAATAATGGCTGTATAAATAAACAGTTGTTATGTGGTAATGAAAAAGTTTATTCATATCGACATGGACTGCTTTTATGCAGCGGTTGAAATGCGCGATAACCCCAAACTTGGCAGTGTGCCTTTAGCGATTGGTGGCAATAGCCGTCGTGGCGTGCTCTCTACAGCAAATTATATAGCGCGCGAATATGGTGTTCGCTCGGCTATGTCTAACTACCACGCTAAGCAATTATGTCCCGATTTAGTTATTGTGCCTGGGCGCATGGCGGTTTATAAAGAAATTTCTAACCAAATACGCGCTGTATTTAAACGCTATACCGACCAAATAGAGCCGCTGTCGCTTGATGAAGCTTACCTAGATGTAACCAACAGCACCGCATGCAAAGGCAGCGCAACGCTTATTGCTCAGCAAATTAGAGCAGATATTTATAACGATACCGGCCTTACTGCCTCTGCCGGGGTTGCCCCCATTAAGTTTATTGCCAAAATAGCCAGTGACGAAAATAAACCCAATGGTCAATTTGTGGTTTTACCGGATGAAGTTGATGCGTTTTTAAATAATTTACCGCTGGGTAAAATCCCTGGTGTGGGCAAAGTAACCCTCGAAAAGCTTAATTTAAAGGGGTTATACACAGGTAAAGACGTTCGCGAGAAAGGCGTTAATTGGATGCAGCAGCATGTGGGGAATTTTGGTGTATCGCTTTATCAAAAATGTGCTGGCGAATATATTGGTAAAGTAACCACTGAGCGAGTCCGTAAATCCCTTAGTGTTGAACACACCTATGAATACAATAAAAATAGCTTACAAGAATGTTTAGATCAGTTACCTAAATTACTCGAAGAGCTAACAGCGCGCCTTAATAAGCAACAGCTACAAAATCGTATTAATAAGCTAAGTGTAAAAGTGAAGTTTGCAAACTTTGTTGTTACCTCAGCGGATCAAGCTCATCATCAATTAAATACTGCTATTTTTACTGAATTACTCTCTAAGGCGTATCAACGCGGTATGCAGCAACCGGTGCGTTTATTAGGTATTGGGGTAGGTGTTAAAAATGAACCTAATTTAAATCTGCAACTGAGTATTCTTGATTAACCACACGCTTTTTTGCAATTTAGAGTGCTTTAGTACAGTAATTTAAACGTGGAGCAAGCAGGGGCTGCCTTTACTAAAAGCTATATAGTTGTTGTTAGTTTCTTCTTAAAACACTGAGTCACTTTAGTTAGCTGTAAAACCAAGTTGCCAGATTAACATGAGCTGATCGCAGTTGGCTGGTTTTGTGTTTTTATATCAACGATAATAGCCCCTTATGTTTTCTAACAGGAGTTTTACTTATGGCATATCCTCAAGCGATAGCTGCACAATCACTTAGTGCAAGCTTTGACTCATTTTCTCACGATGCACTTATTATAATTAGTGATGACTTTTCTCAATTAGCCAATAACTCATTAAGTGATGCTATCGAATCACACGCTAAAGTAGATTCTCGTATTGGTAAACAAGTTACGTTTTTAGTGGTTGATAATGTACGCGTTGTTTTAGCACCTACGGGGCCGCTTAACCGCGATTACGATGATGTAAGGCGCTACTTTGATGCTGCTAAACTAGCGATTAACGAAGCAAAAGCCGCGGGTAGTGTGAACCCTGCTATTTACTTACCTAAATTACATACAGATGCGCGTTACCAGCATGCGTTAGAAGTGGCGTATTTAGGGGCATGCCAAGCATTATGGCAGCCTTTAGAGGCGCGCGAATACCACGGCGAAAGCATTGAACCTATTACGCAAATAGGTTTAATAGATGCAAATGAGCAAACAGTTAAAGCTGTAAATGCAATTGCAGCAGGGCAATATGCGGCACGTGATTTATGTGGTACTGAGCCTGAACGTATGGCGCCACCACGTTTTGCTGATTACTGTGTTGAGCTTTTTAAAGGCTCTAAAGTAGCGGTTGATGTGATTGACGATATTAACACGATAGATAAAAACTACCCTATGCTTAGCACTGTTGCGCGCGCATCTTATGCGGTTGAGCGCCATCATCCACGTGTTGTTAAGCTAGAATACGTGCCAGAAGGTGAAGTAACGCGCACGCTAATGTTTGTTGGTAAAGGCTTAGTATACGATACCGGCGGCGCCGATTTAAAAGTAGGCGGTTACATGGCGGGTATGAGCCGCGATAAAGGTGGGGCTGCATCCGTTGCGGGCTTTATGAAAGCCGTGGCAGATTACCAACCTAAAGGCGTTAAAGTTATTTCTTACTTAGCTGTGGTTCGTAATTCAATTGGCTCAGATTGTTTTGTACCAGATGAAATTATCACTAGCCGTGAAGGCGTACGTGTACGCATTGGTAACACCGATGCAGAAGGGCGTTTAGCTATGGGTGACCTACTTAGCGAAATGAAAGATGTCGCCAAAGGTGAAGTTAACCCAACACTGTTCACCGTGGCAACCCTTACAGGCCATGCGGCACGTGCTATGGGCCCTTACGGAGCGTATGTTGAAAACGGACCTGCACGTAGCGCTAATACCTCTCGTCAAATAGCGGATTGTGGTGATTTATGGGCAGATGCAGCTGAGGTTTCTCGCTCTCGCCGTGAAGATTACGACTTTATCAAACCGCGTACCCTCGCTGATGATGTTTTATCAAGCAATAATGCCGCCTCTGCTGTTACAGCCCGTGGGCATCAATTCCCTATGGCGTTTTTAGCCGTTGTTGGTGGGCTTGATAAACACGGTAACGACTCTGAGCAGCCGCTTCCTTATGTACATATGGACATTGCTGGTAGTGGTGTCGAAGGCGGTGATTGGCAGCACGGCAAGCCAACCGCAGCATCAGTAACGAGCTTGTTTGCGCGCTACTGTATGTAATACCAATCCGCAATAATACTTAATCATTTTTCGGGGCTAAACGTGTCGCTATCTGTGTTAAAAAATTCTCATTTAGAACAACTAAATAGCAAATTTTTTGCCTAGCCATCAACACGTTTTTCCATCCTAAAAATAGATCACTTAATTATGCGAAATGGTATAAGCTAAAAACGCTTATGTAATAAAAAGCCCTGTTAATTCAGGGCTTTTGTTTTTTAATTATTTTAATTTAAAGCGATTAACCACGCTCGAAAGCCCTTGGCTACTTTGTTTAAGGTTATCGCTGGCATCGGTAAGTTGCTTTGTATTATTTAGTGATTGCTCGGTTGATTGAGATAGCTCGTTAATACGTAAATTAACCTCGTCAGCAGCTTGTGTTTGCTGCTCGGTGGCACGGGCTATTTGGCTGTTCATGTCGGTAATTATAGATACCAGCCTTTCTATTTCATTGAGCGATGTATCTGCAGATGAAACCTGCTCTACCGTCGTCACCGACAGTGCTTGGCTTGATTTTACCGCCTCTACTGCCGCTTTAGCGCCTTCTTGTAATTTAGTGATCATGGCTTGAATTTCATCTGTGCTTTGCCCAGTTCTGCTGGCTAATGTGCGCACTTCATCGGCAACAACTGCAAACCCTCTACCGTGCTCGCCTGCACGAGCCGCTTCTATAGCAGCGTTGAGTGCAAGTAAGTTTGTTTGCTCCGATATACTTCTGATCACATCAAGCACAGAGCCTATATTGTTACTTTCGTTTGCTAAATCTTCAGTTACTTGGCTCACTGTTTCTATATTACTTGAAAGTGTTTCTATGGCGGTAATGGTATTCGCTACCACGTTTTTACCGGTTGAGGCATTGTGCGCTGCATCATTGGCAGCTTGTTCAGCGGCTTCGGCATTACGACTCACATCATGAATTTGGTGCGTCATTTGCTCCATGGCGGCGGCTACTTGTGTGGAACTGTCGTTTTGTAGTTCAATGAAGGAGTGGCTTGTTTTACTTGACTCATCCACCGTATGAGCGTGTTTGCTTACATCATCAGCACTGTGCGATACATGTACTAACGACTCGCGCATTTTTAAAACAAATAAATTAAAAGAGCGTGACAGCTCTGATATTTCATCATTGCCCGATTCGTTTAGCGTACGTGTTAAGTCACCTTCACCTTGCGATATGTTTTTCATCATGTCTGCGGCAAGACGAGTAGGCGTGAGTATACTTTTACCAATAAAGTAACTTAATAAAATGACAGCAATAATCATAACTAAAGCGCTAATTATGATGAGATTACGCTGCTCGCTAAATGCTTCATCTATTGAATCTAGGTATACGCCTGAGCCAATAATCCATTGCCACGGGCTAAAGCCTTTTACAAATGCGACTTTATCTACCGGCTGGTCTTTTCCTGGTTTTGGCCATTTATAAGGTATAAAACCTTCTTTTTGTTGTTTTACAATGTTCACCATTTCTACAAAAAGTGCTTTGCCATCGGGGTCTTTATTATTACTTAAGTCTTTACCGTTAAGCCCAGGCTTTATTGGGTGCATTACCATTTTGGGCTGGTAGTTGTTTACCCAAAAGTAATTTGTTTTGTCATAGCGCAGCGCTTTTATAGCGGCCAGTGCTTGTGATTGAGCCTGCGCTTGTGTGAGTGTATTGTTTTGTTCAAGCTGGTGGTAATGCTCAATAACACTGTATGCCGTTTCTACTACATTTTGGGTTTTTAGATATTGCTCGTTTTTGAGTGAGCTATATTGATGAGTTAAGCTAGATATACTAAGTACTATTAAGCCAAATACAACAATGGCTATTAACAGTAAAAAACGCTGGAAAATACTGAAACTACGTAGGTTAAGCATTAATTTGTCCTCAATTAGTGTACGCCTTAGCGCATAGAATAAGCGTAGCTAAAAAAAGCGTTTAATCTAGGCTCACTAACTTATTAAGACAAAAAAAAGGCTGATTTTTCAATCAGCCTTTAGTCTATTTAGTCGTCATATGATTATTTAACATCAAAATGTCGATTAAAGAAGTTTGTGATGGTTTGGTGTAAATGTGTTTGCACCTGTTTACCGCGTAAGCTGTGTTTTGAGCCTGGGTAGGTCATCATTTCAAACTGTTTTTCGTTATCTTGTAGTTGTTTAAATAATTTAGTGGCGTGGGTAAATAACACGTTGTCATCGGCCATGCCATGGTAAATCATTAATGGGCCTTTTAAGCCATCAGCGTATGGGAATACGGCGCTGTCTTCGTAGCCTTTGGCATTGGTTTTTGGATGACCAAGGTAGCGCTCAGTGTAATGGGTGTCGTAAAGTGCCCAGTCAGTAACTGGTGCACCTGAAACACCGGCTTGAAAGTAATCGCCCGCTTTAAACATGGTCATTAGGGCCATGTATCCGCCATAACTGTGGCCATAAATACCAATGCGTTGTGGGTCTACGTAATCAAGCGTGCGTAAAAACTCAACGCCTTTAATTTGATCAGCTACTTCTACAACACCTAAGTGTTTGTAAATAGCGTCTTCAAACTTTTTACCACGGTTGTATGAGCCTCGGTTATCGAGCTGAAAAATAACATAGCCTTGTTGCGCCATGTATTGAAAGTACAAGTTTTTGCTGCGCCAGCTATTTGTAACGCGTTGTGCATGCGGGCCGCCGTATACATTAACAATTACTGGGTGCTTTTTACCGTCTGCAATATTACTTGGTTTAAACAAGCGGTAATGCATTTCTTGGCCATCTTCAGCTTTAATTGTGCCGTACTCTGGAGTTGCTAAATCACTTAAATAAGGTGTTAATGGGTGGCTATCATCAAGCTTATTTTGTTCAAGCCATGTGATAAATTCGCCGTTTACTTTACGTAGTGCCGCCGAGTTAGGCTTGTTTACCGATGAGCTATTATCAATAAACGTTTTGCTGTCTTTAGCCATTACCACTTTGTGGTATTGGCCTTGTTCGGTGATGCGCTTAATATTGCCTTTTTTAAACAGTGGTGCGCTGTATAAATGGCTTTCAAGCGGGGTGTCTTTACGTCCTGCAAAGTACACTATGCCCTTTTTCTCATCTACGCCTTTTAAGCTATCAACAACCCAGTCTCCTGAGGTGATTTGTCGAATTAGCTGGCCGTTAGTGCGGTACAAATAAAGGTGTTTAAAACCATCGCGCTCAGAAGCCCATACAAAATGCTTTTTGTCTTTTAAGAAATGCAGATCAAAGTTTAAATTGATCCACGTATCGCTGTTTTCTGTTAACGCTACTTTTTGCGTTTTAGTATCGCTATTGTAAAAGCGTAGTTCTAACTTATGTTGTGAGCGATTTTGCCATTGATACGAAAGTGTAGTGCTGTCTTTTAGCCACTTAGCACGTGCAATGTAAATATCTTTATCGTCGCCTAAATCAACCCAGTCAACGTTTTGATTATTTAAAGACACAACGCCCAGTTGTATTTCAACGTTGTCGGTGCCTGTAAAGGGGTAACGTTGATTAAATAGCTTTACTTCGTCTGCATAAATTTCGTTACGGATGGCTTCTTTTACTGGGGTTTCATCTACGCGGGTAAATGCAATTTTAGATTCATCACCAGCCCACCAGTAGCCAGTCATACGGCTCATTTCTTCTTGCGCTACAAATTCGGCCATGCCGTTTTTAATAACGCCACCGCCATCTTTGCTCAGTTGTATTTCTTTACCTGAATCAAGTGCTAAAGCGTAAAGGTTTTGCTCGCGAATAAACGATACATAGTTACCTTTAGGAGAAAAACGGGCATCGGTTTCAAACGCTTCTGTATTGGTAAGTTTTTTACTTTTACCAGATGCAAGCTCGTAATAATACAGGTCACCATTGAGTGGGAATAACAGGGCTTTGCCATCTTTAGACCATTTATACTCTAAAATACCTTTACCAAAAATACGTTGGCGTTCGCGGCGTGCTTTTTCCTCATCAGAGAGGTTTTCTGGGCCTGAAAATAGCTTTGCAGAATCAACCAGTATTCTGTTGGTGTTATCTTTTAAGTTGTATTCCCATAAATCATAACGGTTGTAGTCGTCGGTTTTACCTTGCAGGTAAGTTACGCGGCTACCGTCTGGTGAAAACTTAAGTTGTACGGGAGCTTTACCCGACAAGCTCGGATCATCAAAAATACGCTCTAGCGATAATGGTTTTGCTTGTACGCTTAGTGCGCCAACAGCTAGCGGTAGTGCGAGGGTTAAGTGTTTTATTTTTTTTAGCACAAGGTTGCCTTAGCTTATTATAAATATTGTATTAAATGGTAAAGCTAAGCGTGTGCAACTGCAAATAAATGCTATAAAGTGGCCATTATTAAAGACTAACTAGGATGTGACGATGACGAACCACACTTTTGAACTCGCCCCAGAGCTTAAGCGCGATTGTATAGAACTGGCAGATTGGCCTTTATGTAAGGTGCTATTACTTAACGACAGCCAATACCCTTGGTTTGTATTGGTACCTAGAAAACCTAATTTAAAAGAGATCATCGATTTATCTGATGCCGATCAAATTGTATATTTAAAAGAGTCGGCCAAACTCAGCAAGCTTATTATGCAAGTGTTTAGCCCTGATAAATTAAACGTGGCCGCTTTGGGTAATATGGTGCCGCAATTACATATTCATCATATTGCACGTTTTACAACTGATGCTGCGTGGCCTGCACCGGTGTGGGGTAAGTTTCCTGCAAAACCATACACAGATGAGCAAATAATAGCGCTAAAAAAAGCGCTGCAGTTATAAACTACAGCGCTTTATTAAACTATTACAAAGTATTACGTGTTGGGTTAGTTAAGGCCTAACACGTCTTTGCCTTGTTTAAAGGTTACATCAACCGGAATATTTGCTTGGCTTAGTTTTTCTAAGTCTTTAGCAAGCTCTTCTTTAATATCGCCATGAGTGGCAATTAGTTGATCTACTTTTTCGTAATCGCCGTCACCTTGTAATGTTAAAATTAAGCGCGACAGCTTAGCCATAGCCACGCCCATTTTTTCCATATTTACACGGTATAAGCCCTCTTCATTTTTAGAAAAAGCGCCTTCTTGTGCAAAAAAGTTAAAGCGGATCATGTTGGCTTTACCATGTGCGCTTGATGCACCAAAACGTACTGAGCGGAAAATACCCGCCATAAAGGTGGTGTAGTAATCTTCTAATGTGCCTTCGGTAATTTCGCCTTTTTTAAGTAACTGCTCAACCATGTATAAACCTAAAATATCGGCTTTACCTTCTTCAAGTGCACTTGCGTGCTCTTGTAATGATTGGCGCACAGTGCCTTTATTTGTAATGGTGTTTTTAATACCTAGGCCATGAGCCACTTCGTGAAACATGGTATTGGCAAAAAAGGCGTTAAAGGTAATATGCTTACGTTGCTCAGGTACAATTAACTGCTCAGCAATTGGCACTAAAATTTTATCAAATTTTGCACGCATTGCGTTTTTAAGCTGCAGGCGACGAGTGCCTTTTTCAAGCTGTACTTGCTCATCGTTTGGTAAGTTAATGGCAATCGTTTTGCTGCCCGCATTTGAGTGACCTGCATAGTAAACCACATCGTAAGCATTTAAATCGGCGTCTGAGCCTGGCACTTCTTGCTTATATTTAGCATCTACCGGTAAACCTTTTTGAAGCTCTGGTAAAAAGGCCGCAAACTTAGCTAGGCGCTCGCTCCATTTTAAATCTTTAATTAGTACATACGACTCATAAGCAGAGCGGTAGCCAAAGAGTTGATCTTCGTAAGTTTCAATTGGGCCAATAACCACATCAACGGGGTTATTTTTCATGTCCATCCAGGCAAAGTCAGAACCCTGAAAATCATCTTTTTGTAGTGCATCAGCACGTAGGTTTAAGTAATTGGCAAATTCTTTATCATCGGCAAGCTTACTGGCTTCACGTAATAAATCTGCTGCTTTAGCTAACTCCTCAGCGTATTCTTTTGAGTAAGGCACGCTGTAAAGGTTACCTTGCTCATCACGTTTAATTAATGAATAAAGGCCTTTTTTATCTTCTACGTCGGCGTTATTTAGCTCTTCTTTTGTTATGTCGGCTGGGTAGAATTGTGCGCCAAGGGCTTTTTCTTTGTAACCTGATAAAAACGGTTCGTCACCATTTAAACGATCCCAAGGACCGTAGTTAATATCAGCAAATTTACGTACTTTTTCATCACTTAGCTTTGCTAAAAAAGCGTCTTTATTATCGCCAAAAGCCTGCTTCCAAAATAGCTCGTCCATAATTTTAGAGGCATCGATAAGCTTAGCAACCATGGCTTTTTGATTCTCACTTAAATGAGATAGGTCGGCTTCTAGGCTAAAGTCGGTGTAAATATCTAAGCGTTGTTTATCAATATTAATTAAATCTGGGCCAGCTTGCGCGGCACTTTTTTGAGCAAGTTCTACACCTGTGGCTTCGGTCGAAGAGGGGGCTTGCTCTGAGCATGCACTAAGAAAAACGACGCCTGAGAGTAAAATTGCTTGGCTAATTTTGTTTAAGATCATTTGATTGCCTGTTAAAAAAGTAAGTTTAATTATTTGTACGCTTAAATATAATTGCTAGCGCGTACAAACGTTTCCTTATAGTGACTGCATTAAAGCAAAACTAAATGGTAAATAGCAAGTGTTTGGCGTTGTACCGCGCCTACAGGCGATAATAACAATTAATTTATATAATTTTCTTAACTTTATCGGTAAGTTAGATAATACTCATTGTATTACTCATTTTATCCGAGGTTAGCAGTTGCATTGCGGCCCAGAAACAAAAGGATGACAGTTCTATGTCTACAGAAAATGCACTATTAACGATTTTGGTTGATAGAATCAATAACGACACTTTGGTTTTACCTACGTTACCTGAAGTTGCAATTAAAGTGCGCCAAGCGGCCGATAACCCTGATGTAAACCTAATGCAAATGTCAGATGTGATTGGGCAAGACCCGGCTCTTTCAGCGCGCATGATTAAAGTGGCTAACAGTGCAATTATGGGCCGAGTGGTTAAAGTGTCTAACTTACAGCAAGCGGTTACTCGCATTGGTTTACGCCAAATTAAAAATATAGCAACTGCAATGGCAATGGAGCAGCTGTTTGTTTCTAATAATGAGCTAATAAAAGGCTACATGAGTAAAGCGTGGCAAAAAACGCTAAATGTGGCGGGGCATTCAATAACGCTTATGGCGTTTTATTTACAAAATAATAAACGTACATCGTTAAATAGTGACGCTATTACGCTGGCGTCGTTGGTATATAACATTGGTGTATTGCCTATTTTAACCGAAGCTGAGCGCCACCCAGAGGTGTTTGCTAACCCAAGCTTTTTAGCGCATGCAATTCAAAAGCTCAGTGGTAAAATTGGTGGCTCAATTATGGGAGCGTGGGAGTTTCCACCTGAATTTGTAAATGTTGCTAGACATTGGGCAGACCCTACGTATCGCCCTGAAGAGATTGGTTATGTTGATTTTATTCGTATTGGCGCTATTTTAGAGGGGACTTTACAGGTTTCTGATAAATCAGCGGCTTTACAAACTTACATAGATAAAGGCGTTATTCCTTCTATGCAGCTATTTTCAAGTGACGAATACAACGACATGCTTGAAAATGTAAAAGACACATTTAGCTAATTAGCAGTTATAAAGGTAAAAGCAAAAAGCACGACTAAGTCGTGCTTTTTTGGTTTTAATAGCGCTTATAATTTTAGCGTTTTATAAATCTTCTGCATCACCTAAACCGGCCGTCAGCTCTTCAAGCAGTAGCTTGATTTCTTCTGAGGCTAAAATAAAGTCAGCATCTAATTTAACCGCCATATCTTCTTTAGGAATATCGGCGTTTTCTTCTTTTAAAGTTTCTGAGTAGCTTAAACGCTTGATAGAGCCATCGTTTTGCAGCATAAACTTCAGGCGTTCTTGCCAATCAAGTGCAAGTTTGGTCACGCGTTTACCATTTTCTAGGTGCGATTTAACTTCATCACACGATAAATCATGACCTTTTAGTTTAACCTGTGCGCCACTGTCGTCGGCTTCTTCTAGCTCAGCATCAAAACCTATAGCAAAGTTTTCAGGGGTGCTGAAGTTAGTTAACCAATCAGTTAAAAATACATCTAGGTCGTAGTTTGCAAAAGCAGGTACTACCGGTAATGTGCCCAGAGACTTACGCAGCAATGCAAGTAGCTCTTCTGCTTTATTAAAACTGCCGCTGTTTACTACAACCCAGCCGTTTTCTTGGTCAATAAAAGCAAACTGTAGGCTCGATTTTTTAAACGCTTGAGGTAATAAGGTAGTTAAAATGTTTTCTTTTAACTCGTCTTTTTCTTTCTTTTTAACAGGGCGGTTTTCTTCCGCTTCTATTTGATCTACTTTTTCGGCAACCATTTCATTAACAACAGATGCAGGCAGCACTTTTTCTTCACGTTTGGCACACACTAAAATGCTTTTTTGTGAAAAATGCGCCAGCGAGTCACCATGCTTACCAAATGCTTTTGTCCAACCAAATGTAGAAAGGTCTTGAGAGCCACAAGGGCGAAATACATCTTGTTCTAACGCTTTTTCAAACTCTTCTTGAGTGTACGAAACATCTTGCTTAAAGCGATAACAAATCAGGTTACTAAACCACATAAGGTAACTTTTCCATCTTTTAAATTTGCTCAATCATAGCAATAAAATGGGGTTCTCGAAATGGCTGATTTTAAGCAAAGCCGTTATTGATTAAATAATGGCTTTGGCATGTTTTTAGGAAATTCAATATGGTAATGAAGCCCTTTGCCAGGCTCACTGCTTGCCTCTATTGAGCCGCTAAGTGTTTGCTTAACTAAGTTAAAGGTTATGTGTGTGCCTAACCCACTGCCGCCTTGGTCGCGTTTTGTAGTAAAAAATGGGTCAAACAATTTGGCTAATTGCTCTTTTGTTACGCCATTGCCGTTATCGGTGTAGTCAATAATAAGGAGTGTGTCATCGGCGCTAATATTTATATCAATATTGCCCTGCGCAATATTATCAAAACCATGAATAATTGAGTTCATAATCAAGTTGGTAAAAATTTGGCTAATTGCCCCTGCAGGCAGGTTAAGAACTAAATCATCCGGACACTGTAAATTTATGGTGTGCTTGGTTTTTTTTAGTTTAGGGTGGAGCGATAAAATTACTTCGTTTAAATAATCTTTAAAGTTAATTGTTCTTACAGCTTCACTGGCTTGGTCTACCGCTATTTGTTTAAAGCTGGCAATAAGCTCAGAGGCTCTATCAAGGTTGGTTGTAAGCAAGCTTGTGCTTTGCTTAGCTTCGTTTATAAACTCTTCTAATGCTTTGGGCGATAATGTTTTTTCTTTGTAGGCATTTTCTAACGTGTTTAAACGCTCTTGTAAAAACGATATAGCGGTTACACCAATCCCTATAGGTGTATTTATGTCGTGTGTAATACCGGCGACTAATCCGCCTAGTGCAGCCATTTTTTCAGTGCCTACTAAGCGCTCTTGAGCAAGGCTTAGCTCGTCTAGATAGCGTTCAAGCTCTTTTTGTTTAGTTAATAATTCTTCTTCGGTATGTCTGCGTAAATCAACTTCTTCGGTTAGTACCAGCTTTTGTTTTTCTAGTTCGTACTTTTGCTGTTGTAAATCCATCATAGCTTGGCTTAAGTTTGACGTTTTACGGGCAACATCTTGTTCAAGCTGTATATTGTGCTGGTCGAGCTTTTCGTTACTAACAATCAACTCACGTTGGGTATGCTCAAGCTCTTTTCTGTATTGAACTACTTTATCTATTAAGTTATTAAAAGACTGCTCCATAACGTTTAGCTCGTTATGCTCTTCGGTCTCAATGTCTATGTGTTGACCTTCTAAGTCATCAAGCTCTAAGTTTTCTATTTGATCGGTTAACTCGTTTAAAGGGTCGGTGAGCAGCTTTCTAAATGCCATTAAAAACAGAATGATCAAAAAGGTGGTTTTGATCATGGCGTTACCAATTAAAAAGTAAATAGATACCATTATTCGGCTAAATACCACATCGCGGCTAGAGAACAAGGTCACATCACCTACTTGAGTAGCGCGCCCCGAAAATTCAAAAATTAGGGGGAAGGTATAGCCAAAGAGACCCGATTTGGTGTCCTCTATAATGACTTCCTCTTGTACGAGTTGTTGGTTATAAAGTTTGTGTATATCCAAAGAGCGCCCCAGCTGCGAAATAATTTCACCGCTGTCGTCGCGCACTATAATGCCCTCCACCATAGGTATAGCAAGTAAGCCTTCTGCGGTTGTAATTGTTTGCTTTGTGTTTAGTTCCCAAATTGCGCGTGTTAAGCTTCGGCTAAAGGTTTTTTGCAGCGTACTTAGCTCATCACGAATGTAGTCTTTAGTATTTACAAATTCTGCAAGCACCTGTCCACATGTCACCACAAAGGTAAGCAAAAAATACACTGATAAAACATTAGTTAACAATTTCTTAGAAAGGCTTTTTTGTAACATATGGGATTTACTCATCCGGTGTAATTATATCTAAGTTGCAATTTCTAACTTAAAAGTTAGTCAATAAAACCTTAAAAATAAATAAAAAATTTATATTTTAAAGAGATAGCCCAGCTATTGAGTCGTTTTGTTTTAATAATAGTGCACTAAACTGATTTAAATTAATTTTAATGCCTACTGAGATTATAAAAACGATGATTTTTAATAGGCAGCTAGAGCAATTATTAATAATATTTAACGTTTTATTGTAAGGTTACAGTATTACATTATGCGAACAAGCAAAGTGTTAGAGTTTTAGGAACGTGTTAGAATAGCAAAAACCAACGGACGGCTCGTTTTTATAATTTTTAGAAGGTTATTTTAGTAGTTAACATGATGAAATTTTCTATATTAGTGTGTGATGACTCCACTGTTGCACGCAAACAAGTTGTGCGTTGTTTGAATGAGTGCGTGAGTGCCGACATTCAACAAGCCGCAAACGGGGCCGATGCGCTGGCGCTTTTACGCTTGCAGCAATTTGATCTTTTGTGTTTAGACTTAACCATGCCAGAAGTTGACGGCGTACAAGTGCTGGAGCGCATCAAGGCAGAAAAAATAGAGTGTTTTGTACTAGTGATCTCCGCTGATATACAACAACAAATGAAGCAAAAAGTCGCGCAGCTAGGCGCTATCGATTTTATAAATAAACCTATTAATAAATCGGCTTTAAGTGAAGTTTTGCATAAATTTGGCATTCATTAGGTTTTTTCATGTTCAAAAAGGCTGTTTTATCTTTTAATTTGGGGTTGACAGCATAGCCTTTGTTAAGGCAGTCTTAGCTCTATGAAAACAATTAATCGCGCACTGACCATTATTATTACAACCACCATTCTTACTGGATAGTGGCATAGGTCGGTGCAACAAATTTAAAGGCCTGTGTTCACTAAGAACACAGGCCTTTTTTCGTTTTATGGGATGAGGAACATAAATAATGCGCGTTTTAAAATTTGGAGGCTCTTCGCTTGCCGACTTTGCCTGTTTGCAACAAGTAGCTTTGCTGGTAAAAGCACAGTTAAAAGATGAAATGTTACTGGTACTTTCTGCACCCGGAGGTATGACTGATTCATTAGTTGCGCTGGCAAGTGCCGCTGAGCAAGGTCAAGATTTTTCTCAGCAATGGCAAGCTTTGCTAAGCCGATGCGAGACATTAAAAGCAGAAGTAGAAAAAAGCAGTGGCGAAGTAACAAACTGGCCAGATTTTAATGAGCTTAAAAATAAGCTAGATGGTGTGGCGCTTATTAAGTGCTGCCCAGATCAAATTCGTGCTTTTGTAATTAGTTTTGGTGAGCGTGTTAGTGTATCGCTAATGCAAAGTTTATTAAGCTCGCACAATGCACAATACCTTGAAGCAACGCGTTGTGTTGCCTCTACTGGTGGCTACATTGATGCTGAGGCCGACTTAGTAACGAGCAAAGCACGCTTTCAAGCAGTACTTAAAGAAAACCCAGCCACCATTTACATTATGCCAGGCTTTACAGCAAGCAACGAACAAGGCGAACTTACTACACTTGGTCGTAATGGCTCTGATTACTCAGCAGCTATTGCGGCGGCGTGTTTAGATGCTGAAATTTGCCAAATTTGGACTGATGTTGATGGTGTGTACAGTGCTGATCCGCGCTACATCAAAAAAGCAACTAAAGTTGATTTCTTATCTTATAAAGAAGCGATGGAGCTTTCTTACTTTGGCGCTAAAGTACTTCACCCTAAAACCATTTTACCGTGCGCGAAAGCGGGCGTACCGTGCGAAATTAAAAATACCCATAACCCAGATGCTCAGGGGTCATTAATTGGTAACGACTATTCATCTGATGAGCCAGTAAAAGCGCTTTCTAGCTTGCAAGACTTAGCAATGCTTACCGTGTCAGGCCCTGGCATGAAAGGTAAAGTGGGCATGGCCTCTAAGGTATTTAATGCCCTTGCGCACGATAACGTATCGATAGTATTAATTACTCAATCATCGTGTGAATTTAGCATTAGCTTTTGTGTGCACGAAAGCGATTTAGCGCTCGCGCTAGAAGCCCTGCAAAGTGCATTTGAACTTGAATTACAAGCAGGCTTAATTGAGCCGGTGCAAGTACAACGTAATCTTGCCATTGTTACTTTAGTGGGCGATAACATGCGTGCACACAAAGGTTTAGCAGCACAGTTTTTTGCTTCTCTTGCACAGGCCCAAGTAAACATTGTAGCCATTGCGCAGGATTCTACAGAAAGTGCTATTTCGGCGGTTATTGATGGTGAGCTGTGTAACGATGCAGTGAAAATATGCCATGAAAACTTTTTTACCCACGTCCCTTCAATTGACGTATTTTTACTTGGCTGTGGCTTAGTAGGCCAAGAGCTTATTTCTCAGTTAGAGCGCCAGCAAGCGTGGCTTGAAAAACGTAATATTAAGTTAAACCTATATGGCGTTGCTAATTCTCGTCAATTGCATTTAGACAGCGAAGGTATTGCATTTGATGACTGGCAGCAAAAGCTTGCAGCATCAGAGCAAGCGTTTGATTTAAATTTAGTTGAGCAGTTTGTAAAACAAAATCACTTAGTAAACCCCGTGCTTGTAGATTGTACGTCTTCTGATGCGCTAGCAGCTCAGTATGTTGATTTTTTAAATGCGGGCTTCCATGTGGTTGCCGCTAATAAAAAAGCAACAACCAGCTCGTATGATTATTACCAAGACTTAATTGCAGCAACACAAAAAAATAACCGCAAGTTTTTATACGAAACAAACGTAGGTGCAGGCTTACCGGTAATCGATAACCTACAGTCGTTATTTGGTGCAGGTGATGAGTTACTTGAGTTTAGCGGTATTTTATCAGGCTCACTGTCGTATATGTTTGGTGCACTAGAAGATGGTTTATCACTTTCTGAGGCAACCATTAAAGCAAAAGAAAGCGGTTTTACAGAGCCAGACCCACGCGATGATTTATCGGGCACCGATGTGGCACGTAAATTACTTATTATTGCTCGCGAAGCCGGCATGAATTTAGAGCTTAGTGATATAGAAGTCGAGTCAGTATTGCCTCAAGGTTTTGCTCAAGGCGACAGCGTAGATGAATTTATGGCTAAACTGCCAAGTTTAGACGCTGAGTTTAACGACCGTATTCAAAGTGCGGCAGCAGAGGGCAAGGTACTTCGTTATGTAGGTACAATTAAAGAAGGTCACTGTAAAGTAGGTATTGAAGCGGTAGACTCATCGCATGCATTAAATGTTATTCGTGATGGTGAAAACGCGTTAGCTATTTTAAGCCAGTATTATCAACCACGCCCATTTGTAATTCGTGGTTACGGTGCAGGCTCTGCAGTAACCGCTGCAGGCGTATTTGCCGACGTATTAAAAACCTTATCGCGCTAGGAGAGCATTATGATAGAAGTATATGCTCCGGCGTCTATAGGTAATTTTGCAGTGGGCTTTGATGCACTTGGCGCAGCGCTTGCGCCTATTGATGGCAGCTTATTAGGTGATGTAGCTGTAGTAAGCGCCGCAGCAAGTGATGAGTTTGTTTGCTCTGGCGAATATGCCCATAAGTTACCAAGCGATGCGAGCGAAAACCTAGCATATCAATGTTTAGTGCATTTTAGAGCGCACGTTGCGCCAGATATGCCAAGTGTAAAATTAGAGCTTAAAAAGAACTTACCAATTGGCTCAGGGCTAGGTTCGAGTGCGTGCTCGGTGGTAGCAACCTTTGCTGCGCTTGATAAGTTTGCTCAAACCAATTTAAGCCAAGTTGAGCTGATTGAATTAATGGCTGATTTTGAAGCGATAGTCAGTGGCGGACGTCATTATGACAACATCACCCCGTGTTATTTAGGGGGCTTACAGCTTACAGGCGATTTAATTCCTGATAAGTCAATTGCTCTACCAGTTGATGAAAACTGGTACTACGTAGCAGCGTTTCCTGGGTTTTCGCTTAATACCGCAAAGGCACGCTCGGTATTACCTAAAGAGCTAAGCATGCATGCAGGGGTTGAGTTTGCACAGCGTTTATCGGCATTTAGCAGTTTGTTATTAACGCAGCGTTTTGATGATGCACTGAGCATTATGCAAGACGATATAGCAGAGCCGTACCGAGCACCGTTAATCACAGGGTTTAGCGAAGCGAAAGCAAATTTGCCAGCGCTTGGTGCAGAAATTGTCAGTATTTCAGGTGCAGGCCCTACGTTATTTACAGTGTGTAAAACATTAGAAGCTGCCGAAAAATGTGCGCAGTGGTTAGCGCAAAACTATATAAATGAGCAGGGCTTTTGCCACATTTGTAAATTAGATAACGACGGCACGCGTCAATTAACAGTTTTATAGGATAGGCATTTATGCAATTACATAATTTAAAAGAAAATTCTCAAAAAGTGTCGTTTGTTGAAGCGGTAAAAACAGGGCTTGGGCGCAATCAGGGGGTATTTTTCCCTGAAAGCTTAGCGCCACTCGCCGATGTAGATGCGTTATTAGATATGGACTTTGTTACCCGCAGTAGCAAAATTTTATCGCACCTTATTGGTGATGAATTACCCGCTGATACCGTTGCTCAAATGGTTAAAAATGCATTTAACTTCCCCGTAAAATTGGTAGAGGTTGAAGACAATAACTATTGTTTAGAGCTTTTTCATGGCCCTACGCTTGCGTTTAAAGACTTTGGCGGGCGCTTTATGGCTGAGTGTTTAGCACAGTTTAATCAAGGCGAAAAAGTCACGATTCTAACTGCAACCTCTGGCGATACTGGCGCTGCTGTAGCGCATGCATTTTACAACAAGCCAAACATAGATGTGGTTATTCTATACCCTAAAGGCAAAATTTCGCTTGCTCAGCAAAAGCTATTTACTACGCTTGGGAACAACATTCATTGTTACGCGGTTGATGGCAGTTTTGATGATTGCCAAGAGCTGGTTAAAAAGTCGTTTTTAGATGACGAAGTTAAATCTACACTTGGCCTTAATTCAGCTAACTCAATTAACATTAGCCGTCTAGTGGCACAAGTATGTTATTACTTTGAAGCCATTGCTCAGCTACCAAAAGAAAAGCGTGCTACAGCGCATATTTCAGTCCCTAGTGGTAACTTTGGTAATGTATGTGCCGCCATGATTGGTGCTGTAATTGGTTTGCCGTTGGGTAAACTAAGCGCGACTACAAATCAAAACGACACCGTGCCACGTTACATGCTTGATAAAAATTGGGCGCCAAATGCCACACTTGAGTCGCTTTCAAATGCGATGGATGTAAGCAAGCCAAATAACTGGCCACGTGTGCAAACAATGTTAGATAATAACTGGTTTAGCTACGATAATTTTTACTCAACCAGCGTGAGCGAAGAAAATACGCAAGCAGTGATGAAAAATATTCAACAAACTGGTTATGTTGCAGAGCCGCATACCGCCATTGCATACCAAGGTCTTGTAGAGAATAAAGCACCCGGCGCAGCAGGTATCTTTTTAGCAACTGCTCACCCTGCTAAGTTTAAAGATAGCGTAGAAGAGATTCTAAATATTGAACTTGATATGCCAAAACCACTTAGCGACGCACTTGCTAAACCTTGTTTAGCAAGCGACATTAACCCTGATTATGAAGCGTTACGCACTGAAATACTCGCTAAGTTAGGCTAACTAACTTAGCGTTAAAAAAGCGGCTTTGGCCGCTTTTTTTGTATTTTGAACGCGCTAAATAAAGTATTTATCATTAACTAATTAAATGTAAAAAATAAAAATCATTTAAATTTTTAATGCATTTATAAAAAAATATCATCTTAAAAACGCTGTGAAATAGATTCAATCCCTGTTTAAATATCCTCAACTTAAGAGCGTAGGCAAAGAGTCGTTTAAAGCGTACAATAAAGCCTCTAAAAAACACCATACACGTTGCCCTAGGAGACCCCAATGTTAGAACGTAGCATGAATATTTCGGATTTTGATCCAGAGTTATTTGACGCGATAAACAAAGAAACTGCTCGCCAAGAAGAGCACATTGAATTAATCGCATCAGAAAACTACTGTAGCCCACGCGTACTAGAAGCACAGGGCTCACAGCTTACAAACAAATACGCAGAAGGTTACCCGGGCAAACGTTACTATGGCGGTTGTGAGCACGTAGACGTTGTTGAACAACTTGCAATTGATCGTGCTAACGAGCTATTTGGTTCTGACTATGCAAACGTTCAGCCACATGCGGGTTCTCAAGCAAATGCAGCTGTTTTCTTAGCATTATTAGAAGCGGGCGACACTGTACTTGGTATGAGCTTAGCTCATGGTGGTCACTTAACGCACGGTTCACACGTAAGCTTCTCAGGTAAGCTATACAATGCAATCCAGTACGGGCTAGACGAAGCAACTGGCGAAATTGACTACGCACAGGTAGAAGCGCTAGCACTTGAGCACAAACCAAAAATGATTATTGGTGGTTTTTCTGCGTACTCAGGTATTGTTGATTGGGCTAAATTCCGTGAGATTGCTGATAAAGTAGGTGCTTACTTATTTGTTGATATGGCTCACGTTGCAGGTTTAATTGCAGCGGGTGTTTACCCAAGCCCTGTACCTCACGCACATGTTGTAACAACAACAACACACAAAACATTAGCAGGCCCTCGTGGTGGTTTAATTATTTCTGCTTGTGGCGACGAAGCAATTTACAAAAAGCTTAACAGCGCTGTGTTCCCAGGTGGCCAGGGTGGTCCTTTATGTCACATTATTGCTGCAAAAGCAGTGGCATTTAAAGAAGCTCTACAACCAGAATTTAAAACATACCAAGCGCAAGTAGTTAAAAATGCTCAAGCTATGGTTGCTGTTATGCAAGAGCGCGGTTACAAAATCGTATCTGATAAAACAGAAAACCACTTATTCTTACTTGATTTAATCGATAAAGATATCACAGGTAAAGATGCCGACGCAGCGCTTGGCAATGCAAACATTACTGTGAACAAAAACTCTGTACCAAACGATCCTCGCTCACCGTTTGTTACTTCTGGTTTACGTATTGGTTCACCTGCAATTACACGTCGTGGCTTTAAAGAAGCTGAATCGAAAGAACTTGCTGGCTGGATTTGTGACGTATTAGACAACATCAACGATGAGTCAGTACAAGCGCAAGTTAAAGAAAAAGTTAAAGCAATTTGTGCGAAACTACCTGTATACGCTTAATTGCATAAGCAGCAGTAATTTAGATCACAACAAGGGGCCTGTTTACCTTTCGAGGTTTAATTTGCAGTAGTATGTTTGGTTTTTAGGCAAGGCAGAGTCTATGTAGTGTGGTTACTCCACACAAATAGGCGATAACGCAGCATAAATGCCAAACATGCACTGCCCTCGGGTTCGTCCTAGGGGCGATTTACTCTTTGTTGCTCGGTTTTTACTTAGCCCACTAGGTTATAAACCTCGCGCTGCGATCAAATCACCCCTAGATAGAACAAATTTAACCCTAAAAGGCCAACAGGCCCTATTTTTTTGCTAAGATAAAAGGCCGCTAAATAGCGGCCTTTTTTGTTTTAAAACGGAAGTACCGAGTTATGCATTGCCCATTTTGTACCGCAAAAGATACTAAAGTTATTGATTCTCGCCTAGTCGGCGGAGGCCACCAAGTTCGCCGTCGTCGTGAATGTAACGAGTGTCACGAGCGATTTACTACCTTTGAAGGCGCCGAGTTAGTTATGCCACGTGTGATTAAACAAGATGGCAGCCGAGAACCCTTTAATGAAGATAAGCTACTCAATGGCCTTAATCGCGCCCTAGAAAAACGCCCTGTAAGTACAGAGCAAGTGGATGAAGTGGTTAATATTATTAAATCGCAGTTGCGTGCTACCGGCGAGCGAGAAATATCAAGTCACCTCGTGGGTGAGTGCATAATGGAGGCGCTTAAAAAGCTGGATAAAGTAGCCTATGTGCGGTTTGCCTCTGTGTATCGCTCGTTTGAAGATATACGCGAATTTGGTGAAGAAATTGCCCGTTTAGGGGAGTAATAATGCAAAACCAAACAACCTTTACCGCGCAAGATGAAATGTACATGGCACGTGCCATCGAGCTTGCAAAAAAAGGGCGATTTACAACCACCCCCAATCCTAATGTAGGGTGTGTTTTAGTTAAAGATAACCACATAATTGGTGAAGGGTTTCATCAATTAGCTGGGCAGGGACATGCTGAGGTTAATGCTCTTGCTGTAGCAGGTGAAAATGCAAAAGGCGCGACTGCGTATGTTACGCTTGAACCGTGTAGCCATTACGGACGCACTCCCCCGTGCGCAGAGGGTTTAAAAGCCGCAGGTGTAGTAAAAGTTATTGCAGCTATGGTCGACACCAACCCACAAGTAGCAGGTAAAGGGCTTAAAATACTCAGCGATGCCGGTATTGAGGTTGCATTTGGGCTTTTAGAGCAGCAAGCGCGCGCACTTAATTTAGGTTTTTTTAAGCGTATGGAGCAGGGGCTTCCGTATGTTACGTGTAAAATGGCGGCCAGCATTGATGGTAAAACCGCGCTAAAAAATGGCCAAAGTAAGTGGATCACCGGCAGCGCTGCGCGACAAGATGTACAATTACACCGAGCACAAAGCTGCGCTATTTTAACGGGCGCGGATACGGTTATTACCGATGATGCTAAGCTAAATGTGAGGTTAAGCGAGTTGCCACAGGCTTTGCCTACTGAATTACCCCTACGCCAACCGGTGCGTGTTATAATTGACTCACAAAATAGGCTTACACCAGAGCTGGCAGTATTTAATATTGAAAGTGAAATAATAATTTTTACTACCAAGGTTGATAAATCAACGCAGTGGCCGCATTTTGTAAGGCATATAGAAGTGCCACAGCAAAATAACAAAGTTAATTTAACGTCTGTTTTAGCGCACCTTGCTAAGCTGCAATTTAATCATGTTTATTTAGAAGCGGGTGCTACACTTGCCGGTAAAATGACAGAGCTTAATTTAATAGACGAATATATATTTTATCTAGCGCCTAAACTAATGGGGTGCGATGCAAAAAGCTTAGTTAATTTTGCACCGCTGACAGATATGCAAAACACCGTTAATTTGACGTTTAAAGAGTGTGTGAAAATAGGCGATGATTTACGTATAACCGCCACAAAACACATTCCAATCACTTAATTAAAAGAGTAGGGCTATGTTTACTGGAATAATTGAAGCCACAGGCAAAATTGCGCTATTACAAAAAAAACAAGGCGATTTAGCCATTCGCATTCAAAGCGCTAATCTTGATATGAGCGATGTAAAGCTTGGCGATAGCATTGCCACTAATGGCGTATGTTTAACGGTAGTTGATAAGCACATTGATGGCTTTAGTGCCGACTTATCAAACGAAACTATCAGCTTAACTGGGTTTGCAAATTATAATATTGGCCAAACAGTTAACCTTGAAAAAGCCATGCAGCCGATTTCACGTTTAGGCGGGCATTTAGTGTCAGGTCATGTTGATGGCATTGCAACCATTACAGCCATCACTAGTAATGCGCGCGCTACAGAATATTGGCTAAGCACCGATGAAAACTTAATGAAGTACATTCCTTACAAAGGGTCTGTATGTATAGATGGTATAAGCCTGACAGTAAACGCTGTACAAGGTAATAAATTTAAATTAACCATAGTGCCGCACACAAGCGAGCAAACCACCATTGCTGATTTTAAAGTGGGCACACGCGTTAATTTAGAAGTCGACCAAATTGCACGTTATTTAGAGCGCCTTATTAAAGGGGCTGAGCAGCCGACTGGCTCAGATATTTCAATGAGCTTACTAGCTAAAGCTGGTTTTGTTAAATAACGACACTGATAACTTACACGAGCAAATTTATGAATTTACACAGCGCACAAGAAATCATCGACGACATTAAAGCCGGTAAAATGGTTATTTTAATGGATGACGAAGACAGAGAAAACGAAGGTGATTTAATCATTGCAGCAGAGCACATTAGCGCCGAAGCAATTAACTTTATGGCCACTCATGGCCGTGGCTTAATTTGTTTAACTATGACGCAAGAGCGATGTGAGCAGCTTGATTTACCGTTAATGGTTAAAAACAATGGCGCAGCGTTTTCTACTAACTTTACTATGTCGATTGAAGCTGCCAAAGGTGTAACAACGGGTATATCAGCAGCCGATAGAGCGCGTACAGTTCAAGCGGCAATTGCAAAGGGTGCTGTACCAAGCGATATTGTACAACCTGGGCATATTTTTCCTATTATGGCACAACCAGGTGGCGTGTTAACGCGCGCAGGCCACACCGAAGCTGGGTGTGATTTAGCACGTTTAGCCGGCCTTGAAGCTTCATCAGTTATTGTAGAAATCCTCAATGCCGATGGCACTATGGCGCGCCGCCCCGATTTAGAAGTATTTGCTAAAGAGCACGGTATTAAAATTGGCACAATTGCAGATTTAATTGAGTACCGAAACCTTAACGAAACCACCATAGAGCAAGTGGCTAAGTGTAAATTACCCACTGAGCACGGTGAGTTTGATTTAGTAACCTACAAAGATACGATTGACGGCCAACTGCACTACGTATTGCTAAAAGGCGAAATTAAAGAGCAAGAGCCAACGCTTGTGCGCGTGCACTTACAAAGCACCTTTAACGACATTTTACTTTCAGACAGAAGTGCGGACCGTAGTTGGGGGCTTTCTGATGCAATGGCTTACATTGCAGAAAATAACGGTGCACTGGTTATTTTAGGTAAACAAGAAAGCACCGAAGAGCTAGAGGCCACAGTAAAAGCGTTTGCTGCTGCCGATGCTGGCGAGAATGTTACGCCGCGTAAATTTAAAGGCACATCACGTACTGTTGGTGTGGGCTCGCAAATACTAGCTGATTTAGGTATTAAGCAAATGCGCTTAATGAGTCGCCCTAAAAAGTACCATGCACTTTCGGGCTTTCATTTAGAAGTGGTTGATTACGTTGAGCCACAATAAGGGCTCAGCTTTTAACTAGTCTATTTTTTTATTTTTATGGTATGATGCGCAGCAATTTTTGCGCAATCGCAACCGCTTGAACATATTTTTAGGGTTATCAAATGAAAATTATTGAAGGTAATAAGTACGCTCCAGGCAAAAAATTCGCTATTGTTATTTCTCGTTTTAACGATTTTATTGGTAGCAGCCTACTAGAAGGTGCTGTTGATGAGCTAAAGCGTACTGGTGGCGTAGCCGATGATGACATTACCGTTGTGTATGTACCCGGTGCAGTAGAGTTACCTTTAGCGGCAAAACGCATTGCGGCAAAAAAAGAGTATGATGCAATCATCGCATTAGGCGTAGTGATCAGAGGTGGTACACCACACTTTGACCTCGTTGCTGGCGAATCTAACAAAGGCCTTGCAAATGTATCGCTTGAGTATGATATCCCGGTTGCATTTGGCGTATTAACCACAGAAAGCATTGAACAAGCAATTGAACGCGCTGGTACCAAAATGGGTAACAAAGGCGGCGAAGCGGCATTAGGCGCGCTTGAAATGGTTAATGTGTTAGATAAAATTTAAGTTTAAGGAATTTTTGTGAAACCAGCAGCAAGACGTAAAGCACGTATCTTAGCACTTCAAGCCGTTTATTCTTGGCAATTAAGTGGCAATTTAATTGCCGATATCGAACAACAAATGTTGATCGAAAACGACGTGACTAAAATTGATGTTGAATACTTTAAAGATTTAGCGCGTGGCGTTGCCGTTAATTATAAGCAACTAGATGAAGCTGTATCTCCGCATTTAACACGTCCATTTGATGATTTAGATATGGTAGAGCGTGCAATTTTACGTTTAAGCGCGTATGAGCTTAAATTCCGTGAAGATGTGCCATACAAAGTAGCAATCAATGAAGGCATTGAGCTTGCTAAAATATTTGGCGCTGAAGACAGCCATAAATTTGTAAACGGTGTACTTGATAAAGCTGTTAAGCATTTACGCAAGTAATACTAACCTTGCTAAAGCGCTCTGCTAAAGAGCTTAGCTTTAACAGTTAGTACACGTTAAAAAGGAGAGCCGGCATAGGTCGGCTTTTTTGTGTATGAAGGAATTTGAATTAATAAACCGCTACTTTAAAGGTCGTGGTATAACTCGTCGTGATGTAAGCCTAGGAATAGGGGACGACTGTGCATTAGTTACCGTTCCGCAAAACTGCCAACTTGCAGTAACAACTGATACGCTTGTATCGGGTGTTCATTTTTTTGATGACATTTCTCCCCGAGCATTAGGACACCGAGCACTGGCCGTAAATCTTAGTGATTTAGCAGCCATGGGGGCTGAGCCTACTTGGGTGTCGGTGGCATTAACCCTACCAAATATTAACCAGCAGTGGATTGAAGAATTTACTGAGGGAATGCACGAAATTGCTGAGTACTTTAATGTACAAATAATTGGTGGCGATACTACGCAGGGCCCTTTAACAGTTACTATATGCGCTAAAGGCACTGTGCCAGAGGGCAAAGCTTTACGCCGTGCAGGTGCTAAAGTGGGCGACTGGGTATGTGTAACCGGCACGCTAGGTGATGCAGGCTTGGCTATTGAATCTCGCAAGCGTGGCCTAAGTATTGAGCCTGAGCACTTAAAGTACATAAATAGCCGCTTTGATTACCCCACTCCACGGGTGGCTGCAGGGCAAGTATTACGTGGCCTTGCTTCATCAGCTATTGATGTGTCTGATGGCCTTATGGCGGATTTAAGCCACATACTTGATATGTCACAAGTCAGCGCCAGTATAAATATTGAAAACATCCCAACCTCAGACGCTATGCGTTCAAGCCTGAGCTTTGAGGCGCAATTGCCGTATATTTTAGGCTATGGCGATGACTACGAATTACTTTTTACTGTCTCTGAAGATAATAAAAGCATGTTGGAGCTTAAATTACGTCAATACGGCGTAGAAGCAACGTGCATAGGGCAAATAAAAAGTGGCGAAGGGCACATTGAGCTTTTACACCACGGTGAAAAATTTAATTTTGAGCAACAGGGCTTTGAGCACTTTGCCAAGGAGCAGGTTTGACTAGCAAAAAACAGTTTAATTTAAAGCGCCCGCACCAGTTATTTGGCCTAGGGTTTGGCACTGGCCTTGCGCCTGTTGCGCCAGGCACCTTTGGTACATTTGCTGCTTTACCATTTATTTTTATGACCATGTATTTTCCGCTTTGGCTACAAATCGTGTTTGCCGTGGTTATTAGTATTTTTGGTATTTGGGCGTGTGGCAAAACCGCCGATGATTTAGGTGTGCACGACCACCCAGCTATAGTGTGGGATGAAGTTGCGGGTTATTACATTACGATGATAGGTGCAGCGCTTAGTTGGCAAACCTTACTTGTAGGCTTTTTATTATTTAGATTTTTTGATATTGCCAAACCTGGCCCGATCAAAACGCTCGATAAGCGAATGGACGGTGGCGTGGGTATAATGGCAGATGATGTACTTGCCGGTATTTTTTCGCTTATTTGTTTGCAAGCGTTAATAAAAGCAGGTTTACTACCCTTTTAATTTTTGTGTTTTATTTGTTTAACTAGGTGGCAGCGAAATGATGCGATTTTTACTGGTATGTGTACTTATGTTGTGTGCCATGCCAAGTTGGGCTTCTATTACTGATTACGTTGTTAAGCAATGGAATATCAAAGATGGCTTGCCCTCGCAATCGCTAAAAAGTGTTGTGCAAGATCAGCAAGGCTATATGTGGGTCGGAACGCAATTTGGTCTTAGTCGCTTTGACGGCACAACGTTCACTAATTACAACACACAAAATAGTCCTTTTTTGCCAAGCAATGGTATTAATAAACTGCTCATAGATAGTAATGGCTATCTGTGGGTGGGCACTAAAAGTGGCTTGGTGGTCATAAACCCGCAAACGCTTGCCGCACAAGAATTTAATATTAAAGGCCCAGTTAGAGACATATTAGAAGATGCCAAGGGCAGCATTTGGATTGCAGCTAATGGGCTTTATTATGTAGACCGCAACCAAGTTGATTTACGTGATAAAGCGAACGAACTCGTTCCTATTGTAAATGCCACTGTGATCACCCAAATAGTGGGGTCGGTTAGTCAAATGGCGCTTTCTCCAGAGGGGATTTGGCTTGTCAACGACCGTCATTTACTACGCTTAACTAAAAGCGCCTCTGATTTTTCAAAACTCAGATTGGAGTTAACAGCTAAGGTGTCATTGCCTGAGCGGTTAGCACAAACCATTGTTCATGATCTGTCTTTTTTAAATGGTAATTTATATTTAGCCTCTGAACTGGGTGCTTACTTTTTAGATTTAGACGATGAACTAAGACCTTTTCCGCTGCCGAATGCGAATAACTCAGCTGTGTATAAATTTATGAGCGACACCAATGGTGGCTTATGGGTTTCTACGTATGGACGACTACTTTTTAGAGCTAAGTCGGGTGAGTGGCAATGGGTTGAGCCAAGTCAGCTAGATCAAAGTATTTGGTTTGCCGATATTTACCGCGATAGTCAAAATAATATTTGGCTTGCAAGTTTTAGCGAAGGCTTATGGCTTGCACACGAAGGGCGTATAGAACGCCACTCTGCTTTATCGCAAATGACAGAGGCCGTTATGGCAATCAGCCAAGCGCCCGATGGTAATTTATGGGTGGCAAATAAAAGCGGTATTGGTTATTTCGATTTAAATAAAAACTTTGTCAATAAAATACCCAGTGCGCAATTTGGCCGCGCAACAGTACACGACTTACAGTTTGATGGCTCGCGTTTATATATAGCGACCGGACGAGGGCTGTTTTTTTACGAGCAAGATAAACTATATAGCTTTCCTGGCAGAGCCCTGCGCGACAATCCGGTATTTGCTATTAGCCCATCAAGCAAAGGTGGTTTTTGGATAGGTACAGGGCGTGGCTTGTATAGGCTAAGTTATGGCGGGTTAACACCCTTTGCATACAATGCCTTTTTAGGCAGTAAATTTATAACGTATGTGCTCGATAAAGCAAACTTTGGTGTAATAGGGACCAGTAAAGGGGCGTATTACTTTACTGACCGCGGCATTGAAAAAATAGGTGACCAAACCTCGCTCGAAAGTGCATACATCACCAGCGTATTACACATAGATGGCGTAGGTATTTTAATTGGCTCGCTTAATGACGGCTTATTTTACAGAAGTTTGCAAGGGCATTGGCGACAGTTAGATGCAGCCAACGGCTTACCTTATGGCTCTATTTTTAGCCTAGAGTATGACAAAACCTATAAGCGTGTATGGGTAAGTACCATGAAAGGTGTTTACCGTATGCCAGTAGCGCAATTTAAATCAGAGGTGTCGAGCTTAAAAGTGGAAGAGGTTATTTCTTCTTTTGATAGGCAGCTCGATGGTAAAGCAAGCCAGTGTTGTAACGGTTTAGGACACGATGCCGTTGCCATGACCGATTATTCAATTTGGTACCCAAGCTTACAAGGCATTGTAGAAATACCTAAAAATACCGAGCTATTTGGCTTAAATGTATTAAAGCCTAAAGTAGAAACACTAACCACACCACTGCGCGCGTTAACTACCGCAGCATTGGGCGAAAAGCCTTTACTAGATACTGATGAGCGCGACATAACGTTAAAGTACACCGCCATCGATTATTATGCGCCAAATAGTATTGAGTTTAGATATAAGTTAAGTGGGTTAGATAGTGATTGGCGCTATGCTAATGCACGCCGGGAAGCCATTTATACAAACTTACCGGCGGGATCATTTTTATTTGAGCTTGAGGCAAAACGCCAAGGCGAAGATTGGGACAGAGCGCAAACTATCGAGTATGCATTTGTAGTACCGCAACGCTTTGACGAAACTATTTACTTTAGATTGCTAATCGTTAGTGGGTTTATTTTACTGTTTTACTTTATTTTTTGGGTATTTAGAGCGCAAGAGCGCCGCAAGCAAGAAGTACTCGAAGCCCTAGTTACAGAGCGTACATTAGAGCTGCGCCAAGCTAACGATAAATTAGGCCAAGTAAACTCACAGCTTAAACTAGTTAGTCACTCAGATGAGCTTACAGGGCTACGTAGTCGTCGCTTTTTGTTTGATCAGCTCCCTAAAGATATTGAGCACTTCCAACGTAATGCACAGTCTTTACAAGCGCAAGGTAAGTCACTTGTACTGCTTATTATCAACTTTGATAACTTTAGCCGTATAAACGATGCATATGGCCCAATAGCAGGAGATAGCTGCTTACAACAAATGGCAGCATTACTTAATTCACGTACCCAAGGCTCTGACTATGTAGCACGCTGGAGTGGGGATGAGTTTTTATTATTGCTGCGCGATTTTAAGTGCAACATGATTGACAGCTATGCCTCTGATTTATGCCAAGCAATTGCTTTAAATTCGTTTCAATTACCAAACGGTAAAACAACTAATATTACGGCTTCATTGGGGTGGTCTTTTTACCCACTGCCACTTTTAGGTGGGCAAGTAATAAGCTGGGAAACGTCGATAAACTTAGCCGATATAGCGCTTCATCAGGTTAAAAAACGCGGTGGTGACGGTGTCGCAAATATTACGTTTGATAAACAGTTGGATGCGTTTGAGTTTGAGCAAAATTCGAATGTAGATCAGCAGCTGGGTATTTTACAAAGTAATGGCTTAGCAGATATTAAAGTGTGGATGCGATAATGCCCAACCTACAAAAGTAGGTTAGGCATGGTGAGGGTAACGCTATTTAATTACTGGTTTAGCCACGCTGGTAAAATAGCCACTGACTCAGGTGCACTAAATGCCATACTTGCATCGGCACTTATATCTCCCCCTGCGGTACTTAAAATATTATTAAAGCGCATAACTACGTTGTTAGACTTTTCGGCAACGTATAAATTGGTTCCGCTATACATAATATCAACAGGGTTTCCTAATAATGTATTGGGCCCGCTAATCGTCGCGCTTATATTAACTAGTCCCGAGGCATTTGCGGTATTATTTAATACATAAATTTTGCCATCGTCAGCAACGGCTGCGCTGCCTACATCAGAAAGTATTAACGCACCACTTAATGAGTCGTAATCTATTCCATGAATATTGGTAGGCGCTGCCAGTGCTTGTGAATTATTGGCAGGTGTAATTAATCTATCTTCTGTACTTATTGTGGTCTCGCCACTTAGTAGCTTATTTTTAACTTGATCAAATACCGCTACAGTGCCATTGGTTAGCGCAACAAAAGCGCGGTCAGTGTTACTGTCGTAATCAACATCCCACGGGCGTGCATTATTGGCAAAAGTTAAGGTCATAAGAGGTGATGCGTCGCCGGTGGCACAGCTTGAAAATATAGCAATGCTCGGCGTGGTTTCATTATTTTCAGCCACAAAAATCATTCCACTATCGGAGGCAATATCTAATCCTTTAGGTGAAATAAGGCCTGTATTGCTTCCTGAAATCAGTCTATCTTGGCTGGCGTTAAATGTTTCGCCATCACGGTTATAAGCCACTTTAGTAGAGATGACGATTCCGCCCATTCCTGTACTGGCATTATCGAATGTTGCGTAGCTATTACCTGCTTTATCAAAGCTAACGCTTTCTATCGTTTGGCTTGCATTATAGCTTGCAAGTTCGCTACTTAATGCTGTATTTAAACGGCTAATTTGGCCTGTTGTATCACCCGCAGTGCTTGGATTACTGGATACGGCTACGCCTAATAGCGCCATATTAGGCTCAGTACTATCTGATATATCAGCCATTGAGCTTTGAGTTAGCGTGTTAGTAATTGACTCTGGCTTAGTAGACGCAGTACTTAAATCGGGCGCTATATCGCCACTTTCACCGGCAAATATATTACTAAACACTAAAATTGCATCGTTTGATTTTTCGGCCACACGTAAATCGCTACCCTCAAGGGTAATATCTACAGGGTTGCCTAGCATAGTCGCAGGGCCTGAAATACTGCGTGCAACAGATGTATTACCTTGCGCAGTTGAGGCATTATTAATAACAAAAAGCGCGCCATCGGTAGCATCTGATGCGCTACCAACATCCGATAAAATAAGTTTATTGGTGGTTTCATCATAAACAATGCCGTGAATATTTACCGATATTTGCACACCATCGGCATCGCTTGGTGTAATAGTACGACTTGGCATAGCGGTAAATTCACCGCTTACAAAATTATCATAAACCGCGACATCACCGTTGGTAAGTGCTACATAAAGTCGGTCGTTTACGTGGTCATAATCAACATCCCACGGGGCGGCTTCGGTAACAGTGGTAGCAAGCGGCGCGGCATCTCCCGCTGCAGCACTGCCAAATGTGGTAATTTGCATGGCACCAAAATCAGCTATAAATATCAGCCCGCTATTTTTTGCAATCGCTATGCCCTTAGGATTAACTAGTGTAGTGGCAGGGCCTGTAATTTCACGGTCTTGATTAGTACTAAAGCTTGCACCATCATCGCGATTGGCAAGTTGGCATATAGTTTTAATGCTACCATTTTCGCTGTCGCTTGCTTGTATTAAATTACCGAGGCTATCAAAGGCTACGCCTTCATTTGCAGTGGTATTAAAGGTCTTTAATTTGGCAGCGTCCTGGTTTATTAAATCAACAGTGCCTGCGTTTTGCTCGCCGTTATTAGCTAAAATAAACGTGGCTGCACTAAAGCCGGGGTTACCGTTTGTGCCATCGTTTCCATCTTGACCATCTGCTCCCGGCGTACCGGCTAAACCGTTTTCTCCATCATCACCGCTACACCCTGAAATACCAAGTACTATCCCAAGCGCTAATGCTGAAAAACAAAGGGGGCGTTTAAGTGAACTGTTTTGTGTATGAAGGTGAGTTAAATTAGCTTTTTTCATCATTTTTACCTTTTAATATTCCATCAAATGAAAGTAAATAACGTGCCTGTTTATACTCCTCAGTACGTACTATTTACTGTGTTAACCTCATAGAGATAACGCGTAGAAATACACATTGGATGCAAATATTTAAAAATAAAAAACAAAAAAGGAGCCATCAGGCTCCCTTTAAAAGCTAGCTAGCAAAAATAATTAAGCGATAAACGATTTTATTGAATTTAAAATGCCTTGTTCGCCTAAGCCCATTTCATCGTGCATTTGCGCTTGTGTGCCGTGCTTAATAAATTCATCAGGAATACCTAAGTTAAGCACCTTTAGGTTGGCTTTTTGCGCTGCTAAATATTCATTAACCGCTGAGCCTGCGCCACCACAAATAGCGTTGTCTTCAAGCGTTACTATTACATCATGAGTTTGGCTAAGCTCATCTAATAAACTTGTATCAAGTGGCTTAATAAAGCGCATATTAACTAGCGTTGCACCTAGCTCATTTGCAGCAAGTTGCGCGTTTTCAAGCAAAGTACCAAAGGATAAAATAGCAATTTTAGCGCCTTGTTTAATGGTATTGGCTTTGCCTATTTCTAGTAGCGTCATTTCGCTTTGAATATCGGCAGTACCGGCACTACCACGAGGGTAGCGAACTGCTACAGGGCAATTAGCCTTATAACCGGTATAAAGCATATGGCGGCACTCGTTAGTATCACTAGGGGCCATAATAACCATGTTGGGAATACAGCGCATAAAGCTTAAGTCGTACGCACCTTGGTGTGTTTCGCCGTCGGCGCCTACAATACCAGCGCGGTCTATAGCAAAAAGCACAGGTAAGTTTTGCAGTGCAACATCATGGATAAGTTGATCATAAGCACGTTGTAAAAAGCTCGAGTAAATAGCTACAACGGGTTTTAACCCTTCACAGGCAAAACCGGCGGCCAATGTGACAGCGTGCTGCTCAGCTATAGCTACATCGAAATATTGCTCTGGGTGTTCTTTTGAAAAACGCACCATACCTGAGCCTTCACGCATTGCAGGCGTAATAGCCATTAATTTTTTATCTTGCTCGGCCATATCACACAACCAGTCACCAAACACCTTAGAGAAAGTGGCGGCGCCAGGTTTAGATTTAGGTAAGCTTGATGTATTAGGGTCAAACTTTGGCACACCGTGATAGCCAATAGGATCAGCTTCTGCGGGTTTATAGCCTTTTCCTTTTTGAGTTTTTATATGTAAAAGCTGAGGCCCTTTTAAATTACGCATATTACGCAGTGTATCTACGAGCATATTTACATCGTGGCCATCAATTGGGCCAATATAATTAAGACCTAGTTCTTCAAAAAAGGTACCTGGAATAACCATTCCTTTTAGGTGCTCTTCTACTTTACTGGCAAGCTCTTTAACAGGAGGCACGCCAGAGAGTAACTTTTTACTGCCTTCGCGAATATTTGTGTAAAAGCTGCCAGATAAAATACGCGCAAAGTGATTAGTTAACGCACCGACGTTTTCAGAAATCGACATTTCGTTATCATTTAAAATGATTAACATGTCAGATTTTACATCGCCTAAGTGGTTCATTGCTTCAAATGCCATACCTGCTGTAATGGCGCCATCGCCTATAACGGCAACAGTTTTGCGGCCTTTACCTTCTTTTTTAGCCGCAATAGACATACCAAGCGCTGCCGAAATAGAGGTACTTGAATGGCCTACGCTAAAGGTATCGTATTGGCTTTCTTCACGAAAAGGGAATGGATGTAATCCGTCTTTTTGGCGAATAGTATGCATTAAATCGCGTCGTCCCGTTAAAATTTTATGCGGGTACGCTTGATGGCCTACATCCCATACAAGGCGATCTTCTGGTGTGTTATACACATAATGTAGAGCAACGGTAAGCTCAACAGTTCCTAAACCAGACGCTAAATGGCCGCTACTTTGCGAAACAGAGTTGAGTAAATAGTCTCGTAACTCGTTGCTAAACGCAGGGAGTTTATCTTGCGCTATATCGCGTAAGTGGGCTGGTTCGTCAACCAAGTTAAGTAATGGATACTTGCTACTATCAAGTGTCATGGTATTTATTTTATCCTTCGCTAACACCGGTGCTAACTTATTAGTTGTTACCGCTGTTGAGTAATAATGTCAGTGCTAAATGGCAATACGTATATGTAACACTCAATGGTCACGTTTAATCAGGTAGTTTGCCAGCGCCGCTAGAGTAGAGGTATCAGCATCTATTTTGTTTAATGCTTGATGCGCTTGCTCTATTAAATTTTGCGCCATTTGCTTGGCACCTTGCATACCTAATAGGGCCGGATAAGTTGCTTTATTAGCAGCTAAATCAGAGCCTTGTGGCTTACCTAAAGTAAATGTGTCACCTTCAACATCTAAAATGTCGTCGTGCACTTGAAATGCCAGCCCTATAGCATACCCAAAAACACGTAAGTTTTCTAAGGTTTGTTTGTCTGCTTTTTCGCTACATAATGCACCCAATGTAATGGCACAGTTGATTAAGGCACCCGTTTTTAATCTATGAATTCGTTCAAGCTGTTGTACTGTAATCACTTTATCTGTGGCTGCAATATCTAGCCCTTGCCCGCCTACCATGCCTTCTAGCCCCGATGCTTTAGCCAGTGCGCTGATCATTTTTACTTGTGTTGATGCGCTGCAGGTAAAATTGTGAGCCGAGATAAGCTCAAAGGCCAATGTTTGAAGTGCATCGCCCGCTAAAATTGCATGCGCATCGTCAAACTCTATATGGCAAGTTGGGCGTCCACGGCGAAGGTCGTCATCATCCATGGCTGGTAAATCATCGTGCACCAACGAGTAGCTATGAATACACTCAATAGCAGCAGCAAGAATATCTAAATCTTGCTTATTAGCTCCGAGCATTTCACCACTTGCGTAGACTAAAAAGGGGCGTAAACGCTTGCCACCGTTAAATAAGCCGTACTGCGTGGCTTCTTTTACTGTGTGTGCAGTATCAAGGGATTGATCAAAGTACTGTTGCAGGGTCTTTACGACATCTTGTTGAGCACATTCTATTTTTTCTTGTATGCTCACGGTTATTCCATATCGTTGTTAAATGAAGTAAGCGCTGCTTTTTCGTCATTACCCATCAAAATAGACACTTTTTGTTCTGCTTGTTGTAACTTACCCGTTGAGGCGTTAGCTAAGGCTATACCACGCTCAAATTGCTTTAACGACTGTTCAAGCGATAAATCACCTTGTTCCATTTCACCGACAATGGTTGATAGTTCTTCGAGTGCTTGTTCAAAACTTAGGTTTTCAGGTTTTTTAGTCGCCATGTTTAATTTCAGCCAGCATGATAAATTTAGGAGCCAATTTTAGGGGGAATGCTAAACTAGGTCAAAGGATGATCGTTGTTTTTTGAGTTATATCAGTTTAAATCGTATTTTTACCATGTATAAGATGCGTATTAGTGCTCACTGTGTACAATAAAATTAATCAGTCGCTAGGCGAGTAGGGTATCTTGATCTAAAATTAGGCCAAACACAGTGTTTTACACTTTTTTCAAAAATGGCTTAAGTATTTCAGTATCTTGCCGATAAGCAGTTAATAATAAAAGTTTGAATAACAAAGTATAATACTTTGGAGGAAATGTGGATTTAGCAACCATAATTGGGATCCTTGGCGCAATTGGTTTAATTGTCATGTCCATGTTTATGAGTAGTAGCGGTGAAATGGGGATGTTTGCCGATGCGCCTTCTAGTGTAATTGTATTTGGTGGCTCACTATTTATTGTGTTATCAAACTTTACCTTGTCGCAGTTTTTGGGCATAGGTAAGGTTGTTGGTAAAGCATTTATGTTTAAAATCGAATCGCCAGAAGAGCTGATTGAAAAAGCAGTTGAACTTGCTGATTCAGCCCGTAAAGGGGGGTTTTTAGCCCTCGAAGAAGCCGAAATACCAAACCCTTTTATGCGCAAAGGTGTAGATATGCTCGTTGATGGCCACGATGCTGATGTAGTTCGTGCCACGCTTCAAAAAGACATTTCTTTAACCACTACTCGTCACGAACTGGGCGCCGGTTTATTTAAGTCACTTGCCGATATAGCCCCAGCAATGGGTATGATAGGTACGTTAATAGGCTTAGTTGCTATGTTATCTAACATGGATGACCCTAAAGCCATTGGCCCCGCAATGGCGGTGGCATTATTAACTACTTTATATGGTGCATTTTTAGCAAATGTAGTGGCTATTCCTATTCAGGTAAAACTGGAGCTTCGTAAAGACGAAGAAGCCATGAATCAGCGTCTAATACTGGATGCTATTTTAGGTATTCAAGATGGCCAAAACCCGAAAGTAATTGAAGGTATTTTGAAAAACTACCTTGCTGAGTCTAAGCGCAAAGTAGATACCGAGGAGTAACCATGTCTGATCAAGAGTGCAAATGCCCACCCCCAGGTTTGCCTGCTTGGATGGGAACATTTGCCGACCTAATGTCGCTTTTAATGTGCTTTTTTGTACTTTTGCTCGCGTTTTCAGAAATGGATGTACTTAAATTTAAGCAAATAGCAGGCTCGATGAAGTTTGCATTTGGTGTGCAAAACAAAATAGAAGTAAAAGATATCCCTAAAGGGACCTCGGTTATTGCTATGGAATTTACCCCTGGTAAGCCTGAACCTACCCCGATAGAAACCATTCAGCAACAAACGGTTGAAATGACCCAGCAAATGTTAGAGTTTCAAGCGGGTGATGAAAGCTCTGCTGGTGGTAGACAAGAGCAACGTGGCGATAAGCGTGGTGGCGAGTCACGTAGTACATCGCAGCAGCAATCTTCAGAGCAAGCAACTTCAGCCGCCGATCAAGAACAAACTAACGAGTTAGTGAAAAAAATAGCACAACAGCTCGAAAAACAAATTATCGACGGTGCAATCGAGCTTGAATCTTTAGGACAGCAAATCATTATTCGTATCCGTGAAAATGGCTCATTTCCCTCTGGCAGTGCTTTTTTACAACCTAAGTTTAAGCCCATAATTCAAGATATTGGTGAGTTATTAAAAGATGTACCTGGAGAAATTACGGTATCGGGTCACACCGATGATTTTCAGGTTTCTAACGAGTTGTATATTAATAACTGGGACTTATCGTCAAAGCGTGCTGTAGCAGTAGCAAGCGAATTACAAACGGTACAAGGGTTTGATAAAAACCGTATGATGGTCGTAGGGCGTGCTGATACTCGTCCACTTGTTCCGAATGATTCAAACGAAGATAGGCGTAGAAATCGCCGAGTAGAAATATCAATCTTACAAGGTAAGGCTAAAGAGTCAGACCCTATTGATGTGCGCTAGGCGAGTAGCGGGCGCTAATTTCTCTAATTAAGTTTCTTTTTAAGGTACTTAATCGCCTAAGTATCTTGGCAAGTTCATTATTTTAGCTTAAAGTACATTTCTTTAACATATGTAATGGTGTTTCTGTGAAAATAATCGATAAATATTGCTATATGCCGGGAAATGGTTCTGGTGGTGACGATGATAAGACTAATGATTAACTATGTTTAGATGGTTCAATGAGTTATATGCATTTATTGAGCTCAGCTGGGTTTTGTTTTTACTTCCAGCTATAGTTATTTTTTTTCTACGAAAAGATTATTTAGCACTCAGGTTTGTTTGTATCACGAGTGCTTTTTTCTTATTTGGTGCTTTTATATATGAGCCTTTAAAAACGTTTGATAAAGATATTAACATTTACAGGTACGTCATTTGGGCTTTTAATGATATTGCTTGGATGGCATTAATTGCTTATCTAGGCTTAAAAGATAAAGTTTATTTATGGCAATGTGTATTAGGGCAACTTGTGGTTGTAATGGCCCCAACTTTACAGTTGTTCAGAGTTGTAGATCGCCATTTATGGGATTTATCTTATAGTACTTTAATGTATAAAACTCTTTTACCTCTGATTAATATTTCTACTGTAGTAGTATGTTACCTCCCTCTTATTTATATTTTAGTTAAAAACAAAGAAGACCAGATTAGTAGTAAATATAAAACTCCCTCCCCCTAAAATAGCTGTGCTAAACTACTGTTCATATAAACAGTTAGTGAGCAACTCCCATGAAACTCTATATCGCAGAAAAGCCATCACTTGGCAGAGCTATTGCTGATGCATTGCCAAAACCACATAAAAAACACGATGGTTATATAGAAGTGGCTAATGGTGACTGTGTCTCGTGGTGTATAGGGCACTTACTAGAGCAAGCTGAACCTGATGATTATGATGCGCGTTTTAAAAAGTGGCAATTTGAACACCTCCCCATAGTGCCACAGCAATGGCAGCTCAAGGCAAAAACGAAAACGCGTAAACAATTAACTATTTTAAAAAAGCTAATTAAGCAGGCATCAGTACTCGTGCATGCGGGCGATCCCGACCGCGAAGGCCAATTGTTGGTTGATGAAGTCATAGAGCAAGCCAAAATAAGTAAAACCAAAAAGCAAAGCATTCAACGTTTACTTATAAGTGATTTAAATTTAGCGGCGGTAAAAAAAGCGCTTACTACTATGCGTTCAAATCGTGAATTTATTCCGCTTAGTGTGTCGGCGCTTGCGCGTTCACGTGCAGATTGGCTATTTGGTATGAACCTTACGCGTGCTTATACGCTGGCGGGACAAAAAGCAGGCTTTGGCAATGTGTTGTCGGTGGGTCGCGTACAAACCCCAATTTTAGGTTTAGTGGTTAATCGGGATAACGAAATAGCTAACTTTGTGTCAAAACCATTTTATGAAGTGTTGGCGCATTTAATAACCCCTGAGCAGCAAAGCTTTGTGGCCAAGTGGGTACCAAGCAAAGCCTGCGAGCCGTACCAAGATGAAGAGGGCCGCGTTTTAAATAATGCATTAGCCGAAAACGTCGCTTCGCGAATAGCCAATCAACCAGCTGAAGTCACTGCGCTCGAACAAAAACAAAAAAAACAAAGCGCGCCGCTGCCTTATAATTTATCGGCACTGCAAATAGATGCTGCAAAGGCATTTGGTATGGCTGCTCAGCAAGTACTCGATATTTGCCAAACGCTCTATGAGCGTCATAAGTTAATTACTTACCCTCGTTCTGATAATCGTTATTTGCCTAAAGAGCATCATTTAGATGCGCCTGTAATTTTAAAAGCAATTGCAGCTAATGGCGGTCAAAATACTGAGTTTGTGAATGGGGCAGACGCTAAAAAACGCAGCAAATGTTTTAACGATGCAAAAGTGGCTGCACACCATGCAATTGTACCTACCGCCAAACAACTAAAAACAGCGACTTTGGCGCCTGATGAAGCAAAAGTATATCAACTTATTAGCAGGCATTACCTAATTCAGTTTTACCCCGATTATATTTATAACGAAACTAAAGTAGAGGTAACAATTGCGGGAGGTTTATTTAAAGCCAATGCAAAGCAAGATGTAAGCTTAGGGTTTAAGGTATTAATGGGCAAAGCCGAGCTAAAAGATGAAGCAACCTTGCCTCATTTAACAAAAGGCATGGCGCTTAACTGCACTAAAGGTGAAGTTATAGAAAAACACACTACGCCACCGTCTCATTTTACTGATGCAACATTGCTAAGTGCCATGACCGGCATTAGTCGTTATGTAAAAGATTCACAAATTAAAAAAATACTCAAAGAGACCGATGGGCTAGGAACAGAGGCAACCCGCGCAGGCATTATTGAATTATTATTTAGGCGTCGTTTTTTAAAGCGCGAAGGTAAATCAATTAAAGCAACGCAAACAGGCTTGGCACTTATTAGTGTTTTACCAGAGGGTTTAGCTAGCCCCGATTTGACCGCTAAATGGGAGGCGAGTTTAGGCAACATTGCTCAACAAGCAATGAGCTACCAACAATTTTTACAACCACTGCTGGTGGAGCTTGAAGGTTTTGTACAGCAAGCAGCTAGTTGTGATAGCCATGTATTTTCAAAGCTACCTAAAACACCACCTAAAAAGCGCTTTGCTATGGGTGGTAAAAAAGCAGCATTTAAAAAATCAAATTATAAAAAGAGCTCAGCAACCACTTAATCGCTGAGCTCTCAAATACGGCTTATTTTTTATTAAATAATGCGACTACAGCGTTACTCATGGCTTTTATACCGGTCGGTAATGCTACTTTATAATCTGGCGCAAATTTACTTGAGTGTAATGAGGGAAGTGTTCGGTTACTTTTCATCGCATTTGTATATTGCTGCTGGTTTACTCCACCTAACCAAAATAACGTAATAGGAATGTTTTCATCAGTTCTACCGTACAGTCCAAAATCTTCACCAGCCATAACCGCTTTTGTCTCAAGTACATTAGTTTCGCCAATTGCATCAGCAATAGCACTCCTAACAATATTAGTTTGCTGAGGGTTATTGTAAGTAGATGGAATAGATTCATCTTCATGAACGTGAACAACAGGGTAGTGTGACTCAGTAAGGCCAGCACTTTGAGCAATACCCGCTGTAATACGTTTTATTGCTGCTATTTGCGCCGTACGTACCTCTGGGTTGTAGCTTCTAAGTGTAAGCTGTAGTTTTACTTCATCGGAAATCACATTATGCTTTGAGCCACCATGAATAGAGCCCACAGTCACAACGGAAGGCTCAAGTGGAGAAAGCTCGCGGCTTGTGATTGTTTGTAATGCTAATACCGTACGCGCCGCAATAACTACAGGGTCTACAGTAGTGTGCGGGTAGGCGCCGTGTCCGCCTTTACCTTTTATAGTTATATCTACCGAATCAACACTTGCCATGGTGTATTCATTTTTCATTGATACCTTACCCGCAGGCACGCTGGCACTAACATGCAGCGCCATAACATGATCAGGCTTAGCATATTTACTAAATAAGCCTTCACTTAACATGGCTTTTGCTCCACCGCCAACTTCTTCTGCAGGTTGCGCAACCATCATTAACGTTCCTTGCCACTTATCTTTATGGGCAATAAGTTGCTCAGCAGTACCAATAAACGAGCTCATATGTATATCGTGGCCACAGCCATGCATTACACCTACTTTATTCCCATGCTCATTGGTCACTTGTACTTTAGATGCATAAGGTTTACCGGTTTGCTCTGTGATTGGTAGGCCATCGGTATCAGTACGAATCATTATTGTAGGGCCGGTGCCATTTTTATAAATCCCTACCACACCGTAGCCGCCCACATTATCTGTTACGTCAAACCCAAGGTTTGTTAATTGCGATGCTATTTTTTGGCCAGTTTCTTGTTCGTGATATGAAAGCTCTGGAGATTGATGTAAGTCGAGGTAAAACTTTTCAATAGCTGGCATACTCTTAGTTAAATCTAAGTTTAGTGACTTAGCGTAAGTAAGTGGGCTTGCTATCATAAATGCTGCAGCTAGATAGGTGATTTTCATGTTTTCCCTCATTATTTGAAAGTATTTAATACTTGTATTTATTATGTTCGTCTCCATATAAAAACCTAAATAAATGAATATGGCAATTAATTCAATGAGCAACATAGTTAGTATCAACGCACAAAACCTTCAGCAAGTACTCGGTGAAACATCACAACAAAAGTTGGTGCTGCTTAACTTCCACTCGCCACAAAGTCCTGAGTGTATTAGCCAAATCGGTATATTAGAAAATTTAGCTACGCAATATAAAGACCATATTGTAGTGGCTAATCTTGATTGTGACGCAGAACAAGCACTCGCCTCGCAATTAGCGCAGCAGGTTGGCTTGCAAACCTTACCTACACTTGTGTTGTTAAAAGATTCAGCTCCAGTAGATTTATTAGCGGGTGCACAAACAGACGCGCAAATTCGCGAAGCCCTGAGTAAGCATTTACCAGCGCAACAGGACCTACTTCTTGAACAAGCAAAACAAGCATTATTAAAGTCGGATCTAAATGCTGCATTTAATTACGCAAAGCAAGCGTATGAAATAGACAGTGCAAACGCACGTATAAAGCTTGTGTTAGCCGATATATGCATTCAAATACACAAGTTAGATGATGCGCAAGCACTCATTGATACAATTGACGCCCAAGAGCAAGATGCTTATTTTCATAATATAAAAGCTAAATGCGAAGCGGCTCTAGAAGCTACCGACTCGCCAGAGATAAAAGAAAAGCAATCGCAAGTAGAAAAGTACCCAAATGACTTAGACCTGAAAATAGAGTTAAGCCAATTGCTAAATGATGCAGGACGAAAAGAAGAAGCACTCGAAACACTGTTCAGCGTACTTAAAAAGGATCTTAACTTTAATGACGCTAAAGCAAGCTTTTTAGCAATTATCGCTTCTCTACCAGATGGAGATGCACTTGCAGCAAAATACAGAAGAAAGCTTTATAGTATTTTGTATTAATACGCGCAGTTAATAAATTAACTTAAAAGCACCTTATAGGTGCTTTTTGCGTTTTATACATCGTTATATTTAAAACAAACTGGCTTTTGTGTATAGGTTTAGTTTGTTTTTTGTACTGTCTTTGGCTCTTTAGAGTGAAAAATGCACGAAAGAGCTTTTATTTATAGTTTTTATTAAAAAACGCTTGCGTAAAAATCCGTTCTCCCTATAATGCGACCCCACTGAGACGGCAGAGCGCAACGCATAGCGAGGCAAGAGCTACTTAGTAAGTCGAGTAAAACTTAGTTTTAAAAACTTTCAAGTTTAACA
>NZ_PNDP01000077.1:0-393 GCF_005886415.1 Pseudoalteromonas sp. S327
TAATATGGGTCGTTAGCTCAGTTGGGAGAGCATCGCCCTTACAAGGCGAGGGTCACTGGTTCAAGTCCAGTACGACCCACCATTCTTAGAATGGTGCATATTACACAAATCTAAATGGGTCATTACTCAGCTAGAAAAAGAGAGCATTACCGCTACTTCCAAGTAACGGCGAGGTTCACTGGTTAAAGTCCAGTACTATTTATTTTAATAGTAGCGTTTTAATTTATATGTGGGTGATTAGCTCAGTTGGGAGAGCATCGCCCTTACAAGGCGAGGGTCACTGGTTCAAGTCCAGTATCACCCACCACATATAAACACTTCTTAATAATTATTATAAAATCCTATTTGGGTAATTAACTCAGTTATAAGAAAAAGAGAGCATCGCCGCCTGTT
>NZ_PNDP01000078.1:0-326 GCF_005886415.1 Pseudoalteromonas sp. S327
ACTTTAATTTTGACATAAATTATCATAGTTACATTCGGTATTTAGAAGTGTTTATATGTGGTAGGTGATTACTTGGCTTGATACCGGTAACCCTCGCCATTATTTGTAAAGGGCGGCGATGCTCTCTTTTTCTTATAACTGAGTTAATTACCTTTATATAATTTTATAGCGTATAGATTAATCGTTTTGCAAAAGACAAATCAAGAGTGATATTTATGGAAGTTTTTAACTTAGGTATTTTGAAGTGTTTATATGTGGTGGGTGATACTGGGCTGAACCAGTGACCCTCGCCATTATTTGTAAAAGGCGGCGATGCTCTCTTTTTC
>NZ_PNDP01000079.1:0-18032 GCF_005886415.1 Pseudoalteromonas sp. S327
AGATCATAAGCAGAACATACTTAGACCAAAAGGTGATCAGAGTTTTCACACAGTCTGTGCCATAAGCCGACCTTGAGACACATAGAGATTAAGACTGCAAAGATACGAAAGCGGAAGTTAGCTTTGGCCTGTTTAACGACAAATATTCCGACAAAGCAGTCATGACTATTAGTTTATTGTTAAATCTAATCTTTCTTTTCGTTCATCTACTCAATAACCCCACGCTAAACGTGACTTTAGCGTGGGGTTAGAGTTCACAGTAATTTTATCTGGATAGCTCTTTTATTTTTTTCTCTGAAAACCAGCGATATAAAACAGGTAAAACAAATAATGTTAACAGTGTTGCAGTTACCAAGCCGCCAACAATAACACTCGCTAATGGGCGCTGTATTTCTGCACCAACACCATTAGACATTAACATCGGTATCAAACCTAAAGCTGATGTTATAGCAGTCATAAGTACAGGTCTTAATCTTGAAGTAGCGCCTTCAAAAACGGCTTTAGATGCTTCTAGACCGTCTTTAATACGTTGGTTGATACTTTCTACCATAACGACCCCATTCAATACCGCTACACCAAATAAGGTAATAAAGCCAACGGAGCTTGGTACAGACAAGTATTGTCCAGATAAATATAAGGAGAAAACTCCGCCAATTACAGCAAGCGGCACGTTGACCAATATCAGCATAGCTTGACCAACAGAACCAAAGGCAAAGTAAAGTAGTAGTGCGATTAGTGCTAACGATAAAGGTACAACTATAGCTAACCTATTTTGAGCACGTTTTTGACTTTCGAACTGGCCGCCAATCGAAACAGAATAACCTGAAGGTAAGTCAACCTTTTCAGCAATTACCTTTCTGATATCGGCAACCACGCTTCCCATATCTCGATTTTGTACATTTGCTTGGATAACGACTCTTCGTTGTACATCATCGCGTCTAACTTGTGGTGGGCCTGACTCAAATGAGACTGAGGCTACGTCACCCAGTCGCACCCAAGCACCAGTAGGTGATTGAAGCCGAATATCAGCAATAGCTTCTTTGTTACTTCGGTACTCTTCCTCTATGCGAACGTAAATATCATAACGTTCATTACCATTGATTATTTGTCCGGCTTCAACACCACCAATACCATCACGCACAACCTCCATTATGTCACTCACAGACAATCCAAAGCGTGATAGTTCTTGCCTGTTAGGACTTATCACCAATTGCGCTTCACCAGCAATTTGCTCCAATGCAACATCCCTTGCACCTTCAATGTTTTTAATTGCTGTTTCTATTTCTTGACCTTTAGCCGCCAGTACCTCAAGTTCAGGCCCAAACAACTTTATCGCCAACTGAGCCTTAACACCAGATAGTAGCTCATCGACACGAGTCGCAATAGGTTGAGAAAAGTTGAGTAGCAACCCAGGGAATTCTTCTAAAGATCTCTCCATTTTTCCTTGAAGTTCATATCGATTAGATGCACTGGTCCACTCAGAAACAGGCTTCAACCCTATGTAAATTTCGATGTTATTCACAGGCTCTGGGTCTCCACCTATTTCTGCTCGACCAATTCGGCTTAATGCATAGGTTACTTCAGGGAAAGCCATTAGTTTTTCTTCTAGAATTGGTGCCACAGTGAGCGCGGTATCTAAACTGGAAGAAGGTGCAAGCGTTGCTCTTAAGTTTATCGTCCCTTCTTCTAACTCAGGTACAAATTCAGTACCAATTAATGGAACTAATGCAAAGGCAGAGAAAACTAATATAAGTGCGGCTGAAATGACTAATTTGGTGCGTTTTAGTGCGAATGTAAGCCCTTTTCTGTAGAGTTTGTCTAATGGCCTAAGAACAAAGCTTTCCCTCTCTTTTACACCTGACTTAAATAAATAAGTAGCTAAAGCGGGTACAACAAACAACGCAACCACAATAGCAGATATAACAGCTAAAATGATGCTTATTGCCATAGGTTGAAATAACTTTGCCTCAACACCTTCAAAGCTAAATAAAGGCGTAAATACGACTAAAATAATAGAAGCTGCAAAAAATACGGGTCGAGCCACTTCTTTACCCGCATTTTGAAGACGTAACTTAATACCATGCTCATCTTGTTCTACATCATGTGGATCAGTATCAGCACTAGGCACTCTTTCTTTTACAGTTTTTAAATGGGTAGAGTCTGGTCTATTTAAATGCTTAAACATGTTTTCAACCATCACGACTGAACCATCAACTAGCATACCAATGGCTACGGCAATGCCACCCAATGACATAAGGTTTGCAGAAATGCCCCACCAAGCCATGATCATTAACGCGATACCAATTGAAATTGGAATAGATATTAGGACAAGGAAGGTTGCACGTATATTCATTAAAAATAGTGCTAATACAATACAGATGAAAATAAATGCTAGTAATAGTGCATCAACTACTGTATCAACGGCTTTTTCAATCAAATCAGCCTGATCATAAAATGGTTCAAAGCGAACACCTTTAGGCAATGCTTGATTAATCAATGGGATTCTTGCATTGATACCATCAATGGTGGCTTTAGTATTAGACCCCATGCGTTTTAAGACAATGCCAGAGACAACTTCACCTAAATTTTCGACTTTACCGTTTTCGGTTTTGCGCGTCATTGTGACAGCACCTTGACGAATTTCACTGCCCATTTCAACTTTAGCAATATCCGAAACCGTCACAACTGTCCCATCAACTGTTTTGACGGGAACTTGTTTGATATTACTAATACCAGCGTCACCACTTTCAAACCAACCTGCACCTCTAATAACAAGCTGCTCTTGCCCACGGTTCATATACCATCCGCCAACATTGGCATTGTTGTTATCTAGGGCACCAACAACGTCTTCTTGCGTTAGGTTATAAGAAAGAAGCTTAGATGGATCTACATTTACTTGGTACTGCCTAACAATACCTCCAAAGGAGAGTACATCAGTAACACCATCGACAGGCATAACGAGTAATTTTACTACCCAATCATTGAGACTCCTGAGTGCCATAGCATCATAGCCTGCATCTTTATCTGAAATAAGAAGGTACTGAAATACTTGGCCTAGCCCTGAGGTGTTTGGCCCCATTTCGGGTGTGCCGACACCTTCTGGTATCAGTTCTTTTGCGGCTTGAAGACGCTCAAATACAAGTTGTCTTGCAAAGTAAATGTCGGTGCCTTCTTTGAAAACAACCGTGACGCCAGACAAGCCTGTTTTAGAAATTGAGCGCACTTGTTCTACATCAGGTAAGGCATACATGACCGCTTCAATGGGGTACGTAATGAGTTGTTCAACTTCTTCAGCAGCTAGTCCTGGCGCTTCAGTATTTACAGCAACTTGAACATTAGTAACATCAGGAAAGGCATCTAAATTTAGTTTTGGTATAACCATAATTGCGCCGACAATTGTGGCAAACAGCGCAATCAAAATCAGGAGTCTATTATTAACAGACCAATCTATTATTTTATTAAACATAGTCTTGCTCCTTAGTGGTTATGCGGATCAAATCCGCCTTTAGCGATTTCAGAAGCAACAAAAAATGCGCCTTTGGTTACAATTCGCGTCCCACTATCAAGGCCAATGATTTCCCTAAAATCACCTAAGGCTCGGCCTAGTTCTACTTCTACAGCTTTAAATTCTCCAGGGTGGTCTTCGACAAATACGGTCCAATCACCATCTGCGCTGCGGATCAATGCTTCTTCTGGCACAGCCATCACTTTCTGCTTTGTGGCAAACTGAAAGTAAACTTTTACAAACATACCTGAATGAAGGTTATCATCAGCATTCTGTACCCCCAATCTAATAATTCTTGTACGAGTTACGGGATCAATTGTATGGGCTTCTTGGATAACTTTGGCATTGTAACTCTGGCCTTCTAATTTAAGTACCGCAGGAGAATCAATTGATAAATTTAGCTTTTTATTTGGAGAAACTTTTGCTTCAACCCATAGTTGTTTTTCATCAGCTAACAACATGACTGCATCCCCAGCATCAACACGTTGCCCTTGGATAAAGTCGTCTTGAAGCACGACACCTTCACGGTGCGCCGTTAATGCATATTGTCCAAATGCTTTAATGTCTTTGTTAGAAATACCATTTATTGCTTTTTCAGTTAACCCTAAAGCAATGAGCTTGCCATAGCTCGCATTGTATGTTGTTTCAGCTTGTAATAATCGACTTTCACTCACCGTCTTATTACCCAGCTTTTTTACACGTTGCCATTCGGTTGAAGCGATTAAATAGTCAGCTTGTGCTTGTGCCATTGCTTCACTAAATAATGTAACTAACTTCTGACCTATTTCTACATACTCGCCAAGCGCTGCATGGCGACTGATAATGACTGACTCTGTACGTGGTGATACCACATAACTTTTATAGCCATTAGCTTTTATTTCGCCAGGTGCATATACGGAGCTAAATTGATATTCAGGCTTAACACTTTCCACTTTAATGTTAGCAAGCGACATCTTCTTTGGATCAATAGTGATACCTTCTTCATGTCCTTCTTCTCCCTCTTTATTACCACCTTCATGGCCGTGCTCGTCATGGTCACCTTTATCTTCTTCATGTCCCTTTTCGTGTTCATGCTCATCTTGATGTTCTTTTTCTTCTTGTTTCGAAACGTTTGTGACAGAACCAGTTCCATCTGACGACTGTGCAAAAGCATCATGATTTGTAGTAAACCCAACTAACAGGCAGCTAATTACTACGGCTAAAAATTTTTTACTAATTACTGTATTCATTTTTGTAACCTATATTTTTAATAAATTTAAGATTTCGTTTTTCGCTACTGAAAAAACAAAGCGCTCAAATCTCAAATTTGGATAACTGACCCATACTTAAAATGAAGGATATTTCTGCAAGCTTGAATTGATTTTCCAAACGTATTCCTGCATGAAGCCCTTCCGCACGTTGATTTAATGCAAGTAAGTAGTCAGAAGTATTAATGTCACCAGCTTCCCAGCGCTTATTTAATAAGTTTTCGCTGCTATCTAATCTGCCTTTTGTCAGTTTTTGCCATTGCTCATAATATTTTTTACTGACAATAAGCGATTCATAATTAGCTTTTGCTTCAAATGACTGCTTTCGATAAACCGACCGAAAGTTAGCCTCTGCTGCAATTGCTTCTGAATAAGCGGCTTTAACAGTATCTGAATAGTTATTTCTGATATTTAAAGGCATTGAGAAAGTCACGCCAATCAAGTCTTCATCTCCACTTTTCCCTGCGTTAACTCCAATGGTTGGATTGGCTTTAGATTCCATAGTGGTTAGTTGAGCTTTAGATTGTTTTATCTTCCATTGCGCTCTAGCGAGTTTAACTTTTGGATGTTCCTCAACCCACTGAGAGTTAAATGAATAGTTTGTTGCTCCAAAAGTAAATGAAAACAAATTGGTAGTATTAGGCGTCCAATCAGGCAATAACTCCTGAACATTTACCTCTGCATTTTTCAAAGCAATTTGCGACTCAGATATTTCACTGAAAACTTGGGACAAGTTTAAATAAACCAGTTCAGCGTCAAGTGGCTCTAAAAGTCCTGCTTTTCGCTTATCTTCAATAATTCCAACGAGCGTTTGTAATTGATTTTCTCTTACTGAAAGTAACTGAGCCACCTTTTTTGCTGCTTGCCAATTAACTATTGCAGTTAAAGCGTTAGCCTTTTTAGAATCGAGTAGAGATAACAATTGTTGCTGGTTTGCATAAACACCAATTTCACCAATGCTTTTATTTGCTGATTGCTTATCCCAAAAATCAATCGTTTGACTGATACCAATAGAATAATTATCAAAATCACCCTCTTTTTCATAGCTTGCTTCAAGCTCTGGGTTATATACGGCTTTAGTTAAGCTCTTGGCTCTATGATTACTTGCATTAAGTAACTCTTTAGCCGCAACAACTTCGGGATCTTTATTTATTTGACTATCTAGCCATGAAATACTTTTCTGTTTGGCATAAGTGGCAACTGAAAAACTCACAGCCATACATAAAGACAGGACTAAACCTGCATTTTTTAAATATATATACATAAAAATTCTTAATTTTAAAATTAATAAACACGAAACCTTTATCCATTATTAAAGGATAAATAGGTCATTAAAAATTAATCTAATTAAGAAATAGGCGGACGAAGTATCGCTTCATGAAAGGTACTTGTTTGATCAATTTGATAAGGCGTTTTATTGATAATGTTTAGTTTGCCCGTGGTATTTGAATTACTGACTAAAATCCAAGATAAGTGGCTGCCACTGCAATGTCCGCAGTGATGACAATCTTTTTCATTATGCTGCTCATCACCTACATTATCATTTGAGACATTTCGATCATCTGCATGATCATGTTGAATTTGAAGGTGCTCTATATCTATTTGGTGATTCTCAGATGTTGAGGATGCTACAGCAGTTAACGATTGTAAAACAATCGAAATAACCAAGAGCATTTTTAGTACAACATTAAGGTTCAAAGTTATCACCAGTTAAATATAGTATTTAAAATACTAGCAGAAACTATTTTCTTAAACTAGCTTTTCAATTCAGTTTCCACGCTTTTACATTAAATAATTTTTTTATTTGACTCTATAGCCACTATAGATTTTATACTTATTTTAATATTATTACGGAATGTTAAATATGTCAGAAAAATGTAGTGGTCAGTGTCAATCATCTTCTACCAATGAAGATGTAAAAATTGATACACAATTAGATAACTATAGTGGCGCGTTTGTCAGTACATTTAAAGTACCTCAAATGGACTGTCCTTCAGAAGAGAGATTGATTAGGTTAGCACTTGACTCAATTGAGCCTTCAGTTGGGTTGCAATTTGATATTCCTAGCCGTTTAGTCAAGGTTTTTCATGATGAAAATTTAGATGAGATAACAAAAAAATTACAACAACTCAATCTCGGTGCAGAGTTGGCATCAACTAAAGAAAGTTGCAGCACCGAAGCTGCAAAAGCAAAAGATCTAGCCCAAAAAAATGAGATGAAAGAAGCATCAACCCTAAAATGGTTGTTAGCCATTAATGGAGTCATGTTTTTTATAGAAGTAATTGCTGGGTTGATTGCACAGTCTGCTGGCCTAATTGCGGACTCATTAGATATGTTTGCTGATGCTGCTGTGTATGGTTTGGCTATTTATTCGGTAGGTAAAAGTATCAGCATGAAACTTAGAGCGGCACATATATCTGGTGTGCTTCAAGTTATTCTAGCGCTAGGTGCTTTGAGCGAAGTCGTAAGACGCTTTATTTACGGTAGTGAACCGATCTCTTCTTTAATGATGATATTTGGTGGAATAGCACTAATCGCTAACATTGCTTGTCTATTTTTAATATTTGGTAATAAAGAAGACGGCGCTCATATGAAAGCAAGCTGGATTTTTTCCGCAAATGACGTTATTGCAAATGTTGGGGTAATCTTAGCTGGCTTTTTAGTTACAGTAACAAGCAGCCGTTATCCAGATTTAGTGATTGGTTTGATTATTGCTGTTGTCGTTTTAAACGGTGCTCGCCGTATCTTACAGCTAAAGTATTAAGTAGAAAGTAGTTAAAAGAATGCACCCGTCATATTTTAAACCATATATATCATACGTGATAATGATTTTAATCGCGGTGCAGTCTGTGTTTTTTTCGCAAGAAGAGATTGAAGGAAACTTAATTGAAAGTTCTTTTAATATATCACTAACTGAGTCTATTACCCCGCTAAAAGCTCCTGAAAGCTCTAATTTATTTGAGGAGGGTAATAGCCAAACTTTAATTGATAATTGTAATTTTTGTTGCTGCTGTCAGTTATTTTTAAATACAGATTCTTCTTGTAATATTTTACAAGCAATAGAATATTTCCCTACCTACGCCTTAGTTTCCCCTGAGCTAAAAGGCTATATGTCGGTGCCATTCCGCCCACCTAAATACGCCTAAATTTTATAGAAAATTAAGAAAGGTCACATGTTAATGACCTAAATATTACATATAAATTTATAGGAAAGTATACATGGCACTTAATACCTGTGTGCATCGCAAGATAGCAATTTTGAGGTGTGTAACACCTCGGCTTAAATATATCGCGTTTCTCGCTTTGTCACTTTTTACATTTAATGTTTATGCGTTTGAAAATCAGTTAAACCTTCAAGAAGCAATTCAGTGGACGCTTAAACAAAATCCAGAACTTAAAATATTTGATTTCAAGCAAACGGCATTAACAGGACAAGAACAAACAGCAAGTTTAAATCCTGCTTATGAACTAGAGCTTGAAGCTGAGAACTTTGCAGGTTCAGGTGAATTTAATGCATTCGGCAGTGCTGAATTAACTGTCGCTCTATCTTCGGTTATTGAAATGGGAGACAAACGCTCAGCGCGAATTGGGCTTATTTCAAACTCAAGAGCACTGCTCACTGCTGAAAAAGAGGTAGCAGCGCTAAACTTAATGGCTCAAGTCACTGAAAAGTACGTGGAAGTACTAGCAGCACAACAAAGAGTAATATTGGCAAAAAATGCACTGAGTTTAGCGAAAGAAACGTTAGAGATTGTATCTCAGCGTAACCGTGCAGGTGCTACTCCTGAGGCTGAAGTGAAACGTTCAAAAGCAGTTATTGCTCAGGCAAATTTGACCGTTCAATCTGAACAAAAGCGCTTGGAATATTTGAAGCTCTCATTAGCAGCCTACTGGGGGGAAAACTCTGTAACCTTCTCTGAAGTACAAGGGGATCTTTTTCAGTTTGGCAATGATAGTGACTTTAACAGCCTTTTTGCGAAGTTAGAGAAGAACCCTGCTATTCAAATCTATGCAAGTGAACAGCGACTAAAAGAGGCTGAAATACAGTTAGCTAAAACAGAGTCAACGGCCAATATCAAATGGTCTGTTGGTGTTAGGCGCTCTCAAGAAGCCAATGATACGGCACTGGTCGCTGGCTTTAGCTTACCTTTGTTTGCTGAAAAGCGAAATTCTGGTGCAATCGCTAGTGCGCTAGCAGAGCGTGACCAAGTTGCCATAGAGAAAGAGGCGACTAAGTTGAGGTTTAGAAATCACTTACTACGAGCATACTCCAATAGAAAACAAGCCATATTAACAGCTAATTCATTAAAGCAGTCGGTTATCCCAATGCTTGAAGATGCACTGGAAGATACTCAAGACGCCTATCAAAAAGGTCGATATGGATATCTTGATTATGTATCGGCTAGACAAGAGCTGTTAAATGCTCGGCGAACCCTCATTGATGCGGCATCTGCTGCCCTAATTTATGGCGCAGAGATAGAAAAACTAACAAACGAAGCGCTGTCACTCTAAAAAAAGCATCACTTTAAGCTTAATAACATTTTATTGATTCAGTTATTAACTGAATCGTTTAGGAATTAAAAATGAAAAACTATTTACTCGCACTATTGATTTTTATTGGGCATCTATCACCCATTCAAAGTGCTTTCGCTAGTGAAGATGAACATGAAGGCGAAGAAGGCATTAGCAAAATTAACAATAACATGGCAAAAAGGCTTGGTGTTGAAACAGCCTATTTAGCTTCAAAAACATTGAACCAAACTATCCCTGTATATGGCTCTACGACGATAGGCGCTGAACAATTATTCCAAGTTGGCGCTAGATATAATGGCGTTATAAAGGCAATAAAACCCACCGTTGGTGATAAGGTAAAAAAAGGCGAGCTATTAGCTGTTATTGAATCTAACGAAAGCTTAAATACCTATAAAATAACGTCCCCTGTTTCTGGTGTCGTTTTACAGCGAAATGGAAATATTGGTGGTATCACGCAAAACACTAGCTTGTTTGAAATCGTCAATTTTGACACCTTGTGGGCTGAATTTAAGGTGTTTACCAGCCAATATAATCAAATCAAAGTCGGTCAGCATGTTGATATTGAGCAAGGTGAACACGCATTCAGTTCAGTCATCACTAATATTATTCCAGCTAAAGATCAGCCTTATGTTTTAGCACGGGTACGATTAAACAACACTGAGTTAAAGCTAACGTCAGGTCAATTATTAAAAGGCAACGTAAAGATAAACCAATTTGAGGTGGATTTAGCGGTCGAGAAAGTTGCCATACAAGAGCTAGGTGGACAATTAGGTGTCTTTGTAAAAGAAGATGAAGAGTACGAGTTTGCACCACTTGTCCTTGGTCGTTCAGACAAAAACTATATCGAGGTCATTGATGGCCTCAGTAAAGACGCTGAATATGTAAACAAAAACAGTTATCTGATTAAAGCAGATATCTTGAAATCTGAAGTAGAAGACGACGATTAGGAGACGCAATATGATTGAATCAATTTTGCGTCTTGCAATAAATAGGCGCTATTTAGTATTAAGCTTGCTGATGGTAATCATCGGCGTTGGTATGTGGAGTTATCAAAAACTTCCCATTGATGCTGTTCCAGATATAACAAACGTACAGGTACAAATAAATACCTCTGCCCCCGGTTATTCACCTTTAGAAGCGGAGCAAAGGGTAACTTTTCCAGTAGAAAACGCATTAGCTGGACTACCAAAGCTGTCTCACACCCGCTCTCTTTCAAGATATGGTTTATCCCAGGTGACCGTTATCTTTGAAGAGGGAACCGATATTTATTTCGCACGCAACTTAATCAATGCAAGATTAGCTGCGATAAAAGGCGTTATTCCCTCTGGCTTAGAGCCAGAGATGGGTCCTATTTCCACAGGGCTTGGTGAAATATTTATGTATACCGTACAAGCTTCTCCTGACGCTAAAATGCCTAATGGAGAGCCTTATACCGCTATTGCCTTAAGAGAAATACAAGACTGGATCATTAAACCGCAATTGGCTCAAGTTAAAGGCGTCATTGAGGTCAACAGTATCGGCGGCTATAACAAGCAGTATCATATAACGCCGAAACCCGAAAAATTACTTTTTCATCAGGTAAGCTTTGAAGACGTTTCTGATGCATTACGTAAAAATAATGATAACCGTGGCGCGGGTTATATTGAGCAAAACGGACAACAAGTGTTAGTGCGCTCCATTGGGCAACTTGCGACAATGGATGAAATCCTCAATGTCATCATCAAAAAGAACGATGGTATTCCTGTAAAAATAAGTGATGTTGCCAATGTTGCTATAGGCAAAGAACTTAGAACAGGGGCTGCTACTCGTAATGGCATTGAGACAGTGCTTGGTACAACCATGATGCTGATTGGTGAGAATTCTCGCACCGTTGCTTTAGAAGTGGAACATAAGCTCAGCGAAATACAAAAATCTCTGCCAAAGGGCATTACCGCAGAGCCTGTTTACGACAGAACAACGTTAGTAGATAAAGCGATTGCAACCGTTACCAAAAACCTCGTTGAAGGTGCGCTTTTAGTTATTGTTGTGTTATTTATTCTACTTGGAAATTTACGTGCAGCTCTCATTACCGCTGCTGTTATCCCTATTTCCATGTTAATGACAATCACAGGTATGGTGCAAGCAGGAGTATCTGCCAATTTAATGAGTCTCGGCGCATTGGACTTTGGCTTGATAGTGGACGGGGCTGTAATCATCGTTGAAAACTCTGTCCGTAGGTTAGCACAGGCCCAACACAACGGTCATAGGCAAGACTTAAGAGAACGCCTAAATACCGTTTTTGAAGCCACTTCAGAAGTGATACGTCCAAGCTTGTTTGGTGTGGCAATTATCACTGTTGTTTACATCCCCATTTTCACGCTAACTGGCGTTGAAGGGAAAATGTTCCACCCTATGGCGGCAACTGTCGTTATGGCGTTAATTTCCGCAATGATCCTTTCAGTTACACTGGTTCCTGCTGCTGTAGCTGTGTTTATGAAAGGTAAAATCAGCGAAAAAGAAAGTGTAGTTATTCGTTCAACCAAGTCTATTTATGAACCATTGTTAAAAATGGCGATGAAATTTCGTTGGATTATTGTTTCATTCTCAACGCTGTTAATGGGGTATAGCCTTTGGTTAGCAACTACGCTTGGGACAGAATTTGTTCCTCAATTAAATGAAGGTGATATTGCACTACAGGCATTAAGAATTCCATCGACTGGCCTAGAGCAATCAGTAGAAATGCAAGAAGTACTTGAGCAACGTATTAAAGCGTTTCCTGAAGTTGATAAAGTATTCTCGCGCATCGGCACACCAGAAGTAGCAACTGACCCAATGCCACCGAGTATTGCTGATATCTTTGTTATTTTAAAACCACGTAAAGATTGGGCCGAACCTTCAAAGCCAAAGAGTGAATTAGTTGAAGAAATGGAAGAGGTACTGAAAAACATTCCGGGCAACAACTATGAATTCACTCAGCCTATTCAAATGCGTTTCAATGAATTGATTTCTGGCGTTAGAGCTGATGTCGGCATCAAAATATTTGGTGATGATTTGGATCGGTTATTACTCACCGCAAAAGATATTCTAAATATAGTGAAAACCGTGGACGGTGCTGCTGATGCCCGAATGGAACAGGTCACAGGTGTTCCATCTTTATCAGTAATTCCTAAACGAGAAGCGCTTGGTAGGTATGGTTTGAGCGTTACCGAACTGCAAGACTGGGTTGCTACTGCAATTGGCGGTGAATCTGCGGGGATCATTTATGAAGGAGACAGACGATTTGAGTTAGTTGTTCGTCTACCGGAGCAAATAAGAACGGATATCGATAGCTTGAAGCATCTGCCGCTTCCACTTGAGAATGGTAACTATGTGCCACTTGAAGAAGTTGCAGAGCTTAAATCAGAGTCTTTACCCGCGCAGATTAGCCGAGAGAACGGAAAAAGAAGAGTTGTGGTTACCGTCAATGTTCGTGGTAGAGATTTAGGCGGTTTTGTCAAAGAAGTGAAAGCTAAAATTAATCAGGAAGGAGAAATTCCAGCAGGATACTGGCTTGATTATGGCGGAACCTTTGAACAGCTAGAGTCAGCGAGTAAAAGATTAAGCTTAGTTGTGCCGATCACACTAATTGTTATCTTAGGTATTTTGGTTATTGCATTTGGTTCATTAAAAGATGCATTGATCATTTTCAGTGGTGTACCGTTAGCATTAACTGGGGGCGTAATTTCTCTTTATTTAAGAGACATGCCTTTATCTATTTCGGCAGGTGTCGGCTTCATAGCATTGTCAGGTGTTGCCGTATTAAATGGCTTGGTTATGTTGGCTTTTATTCGAGATCTTTGGCATGAAAAAGGCGACCTTTACGTAGCGATCATTGAAGGTGCCATCATTCGTTTAAGACCTATTTTAATGACGGCACTGGTCGCAAGTTTAGGTTTTATTCCAATGGCGTTAAACACTGGAATTGGTGCAGAAGTGCAACGACCACTAGCAACAGTTGTTATCGGCGGTATTGTATCTTCTACAATTTTAACTTTGTTTGTATTGCCTATTTTATATCAATGGGCGCATGGCGCTGAGAGTAGTAAACAGCAATCTGACGAAATTTAAAAACAAAAAAGCAGCTTAATTTATGTTTAAGCTGCTTTTATATTTAATCTTTTTATTTTAATTTTTAAAGTTTAATTCGCATCATCTCGGCAAGTTTCTTTAGGAAACTCAAATTCAATGGTTGTATGAGACAAGCGATAGGCAGAAAGTCTCTTAGCCACTTGTTCCTTAAGTTTAATTAATTCATCAACGTCAGTTTTTTCGACTAATTCTATGTGAGCAGTTAATACGTGACTTTCGCCATCTAACGACCAAAAATGCAGATGATGTACGCCATTAACTTCTGGAAGGTTAGTTAGCGACTGTTTTATACTTTCTTGAGTTTCTTCATCTGGCGCGGCCTGAAGAAACAAGACAATTGTTGATTTAAGATTTTTAAAAACATTGAACAAGATAAACAATGTGAAGCCAATAGATAGTAACGGATCTAAAATGGGCAAATCTACAAATAACAGCACAATAGATACAATAAGCACAGCAACCCAGCCAAGTACGTCTTCAAGTAGGTGCCATGTCAGCACTTTTTCATTTAGTGTTTCACCCGCTTTTAATTTGAATACCGCATAACCATTTACGGCAACACCGAGTATGGCTAGCCCTAACATCCCCTCAACTACAGGCATTTCAGGATTGGACAGCTTAGGTATTGCTTCAAATAAAACCCAAATAGAGCCGGTAATCAAAACAATACTATTTACCAATGCACCAAAAAGTGTAAGTCGGCGATAACCATAGCTGAATTTGTCTGATGCTTCTTTATCTGAAAAACGACTTAAAATCCACGCAAAACCTATTGAAAGACTATCACCAAGATCGTGAACGGCATCCGCCATTATCGCCGTACTGTTTGTGAGCCAACCACCTATAAATTCGATAATGGTAAATATCACATTAAGGAAAAATGCCCAACCAATCCGGTCGTCTTTACCATGCTGATGACTGTGACTATGGTTGTGCATTTTGTACCTCCAGTACTTTTTTATTTCTTATTTTTGATACATTCATATTAATCAAATGTCGGATCACTCGTTGATACAACCAACGTTTTACACCTGATAGATTAGTACCTTTTTCGAGATAGAACTTATCTGGTGAATCATAAAGCCCAAAGTCGTCATGAATACCTTCTTTTTGAATATAGGTATCCTCTCCACGCCAATCCGTACCGGGTGAAGATAAGCACTTTGTTGCAACACCATAACCACAAAACTCATCTTTTGCTTGGCTAAATTTCTGCTGTAGTGAGCTTAAGTATTGCTCATCCAATATAAAGCCCTCTAAGTTTATCCAACGCCCTTCAAAGTAAACTTCTACCCAACTATGAATGATGTATTTAGGTGCTAACCAAAATACAAGCTTGGGATAGCACCTTTTTGTAGTTGCTGATCAATGGTAAAACTTTGGAAACGACACTGGATACCTAGTCCACGCAATAGTGCCATTAACAGATTACCCTTAGTATTACATTGTCCATAACCATCTGCTAGCACATCGCTTGCTGAAATATCATCACTCTTGTTATAGCCAAACATTATTTCATCTTTTACAAACTGATAAGCGGCACCAATTTTGTTGAAATTATCCAAATTTTTCCACCCTCGTTGATCGATCAGGGATTGGATATCTTTGTGTTCAAAATTAACGATATTCGTATTGTTTAAATATTTCTCAGTCATTTTTATATATCCCTTTCGTTGCATACCTATACTATAGATCCTATAGTAACTATAGAGTCAAATGTCTGGGGGAAATTGATGAAAATAGGCGAATTGTCAAAAAAATCGGGCTGTTCAATACAAACGATTAGATATTATGAAAGAGAAGGATTACTGTTAAATCCAAACCGTTCAGAAGGTAATTTCAGGCTGTATGATAGTAAAGCACTTAAACAATTGGAATTCGTAAAGCATTTTCGCAGCCTAGATATATCACTCAATGATATTAAACGTCTTATCGAATTAAAAAATAAGCCAGAAGAAAGCTGCTCTAGCGTTAATGCATTAATTGATCAGCAACTTGCACTAGTGAATAAACGTATGAAAGAATTAAGGGCGCTTAAAGCTGAATTACAACAGATGGCAAGTGCTTGTGGTTCAGACAATACAATTGAAGCGTGCGGCATCATCAAATCATTGGATAGCTAAACTAAATATAACTTTAGATTAGTAGTATTCACAAAGGCAATAATGAAAACCATTGGCAAATTAGCACAATCATTAAATTTAAATGTAGAAACCATTCGTTTTTATGAACGAGAAGGGCTGATTACACAACCTGAAAAACCAATATCTGGTTATAGACAATATGACGAAACAATAGCAGGACAACTTAGGTTTATCACAAAAGCCAAAGCGCTCGGCTTTACGTTAAGAGAAATAAAATCGCTAATGTCTATGGACAGCAACTGCGCTCAAGTTGAGCTATTAAGCCGACAAAAGTTAGCAATCATTCGAGACAAAATTAATGACCTTCAACGTTTAGAGAAAGTAATTGTGGATATGACAAATACCTGTATGCAAAACGAAGATCCAACACATTGCCCCATAATTGATTCATTAAAATGATTGACTCCGTACTTATATACGGAGTTTAGAATGATGGTAATATCAACCAATAGACTTTCAAATGATAAATAAAATATTAGGCAGAGTAGGCTCTAGTGGCGTTTGGCTAGCGGCACGGCCTGCTTCCCTGCATTAAGGTCACTTGCATCGGCATTAGGACTAGGCTTCTTCTCTCACTTCGAAGGAATAGCTTTAAATACGCTTTTACCTATTTTTGCATCTTTGGAACTATTGGTAAACTTATACAACTGGCACAAAAATAAAAACCATACCAGAGCTGTCTTCAGCATTCTAGGGCCTGTAGCAGTGCTATTAACGCTTTATCCTCTTTGGCTATATGATTGGAGCACATACCTATTTTACTTTGGTATTTGCTTAATGGTCGTTATGTCGGTTTTGGATATCGTAAAACCAGTAAGGGAGCAAACATGCAACGTATGGCTAATTGCCGTCTTTGAAACGATTAACGGTCAATGTCTGCTTTTCGCTCAAATAAGACCCAAAAAATGGCTCATATAGCTATCTAGGTTAACGCTTTCAAAAAACAGAAGTATATTTCCGATAACTACCTTTGAATCCCTATAAACGGAAGTTTGCTTCCGAAATATAGCAATATTGGGTTAGAAACCGGAAGTTTACTTCCGTTTTGTACTTTAAGATTATAAGTAGGTATCTAATGAAAGCTCGGCAGTCCAACTCGTTTTTGCCCCAAGACGAGTTAACGTAAATGCTCTAAGGGCAGCTTTTAGTGAAAACCAGTCATTGTAGTTCGAGCAATTTTACTTCGTATTGATATACTAATGTCATGATTAAAGTTGATTTTATGGTTGGACGATGAAAACAATAGGCAAGTTGGCTAAAGAACTTGATATAGGCGTAGAAACTATACGGTTTTATGAGCGGGAAGGCTTGATAAAACAGCCTCAAAAACCTCAAAATGGTTATCGTGTCTATGACGACTCAATCACCAAACAATTACAATTCATCTGTAAGGCCAAAGCACTTGGCTTTACTCTAAAAGAAGTGGCTTCATTGATGTCAATGGATGGCGATTGTGCCAAAGTAGAATCCCTAGGCTTGCTGAAATTGAACGTAATTCAAAATAAGATAGCTGACCTTCAACGCTTAGAAGTCGTCATAAAAGAAATGACTAATTCATGCCGCAACAATAACGATCAATCCCACTGCCCAATAATCGATTCGCTAAAATAGTATTGACTCCGTACCTACCTACGGAGTTCATACTCAAATCATTCAAATAATGTTAGACGTTAAAAATGATTAATAAGATTTTAGATAAAGTTAGCTCAGGTGGTGTTTGGCTTGCGGCTCTTAGTTGTACGGGGTGCTTCCCCGCACTCGGCTCGTTAGCATCAGCATTAGGATTAGGCTTTCTCTCTCACTTTGAGGGAATTGCTGTAAATACCTTGTTACCTATATTTGCAACTCTGGCATTGTTGGTAAATTTGTATAACTGGTATAAAAACCAAAATCATGCGAGAGGTATTCTTGGGGTTATTGGCCCTATAGCGGTTTTGTTAACCCTCTATCCACTATGGCAATACGAATGGAGCACTTATTTGTTTTATGTAGGTATTTGTTTGATGATTGTAATGTCCGTATTAGACATTGTTAAACCTTTGAAGGAGCAAACATGCAAAGTATAGAGTTAAATTCTACCATTACTTGCCCTGAGTGTGGCTTCAGTAAAACTGAAGAAATGCCAACCAACGCTTGCCAGTGGTATTATGAATGTGAATCTTGCAAAGTTCTCCTAAAGCCTTTGAAAGGCGATTGTTGCGTATATTGCTCTTATGGAACAGTGAAATGCCCGCCAATTCAAGAAGGTCAAAGTTGTTGCGATAGCTAAATGACAGTCTATTAATGGCAATGAGAAGGCATAAAAAGAAATAGTGAAATGTCAGCAATCGTATCATTGCAGCCTTTATCACTAAGTCACTCAAGGGCTGCTTTTGGCACAGACTGTGTGAAAACTCTGATCACCTTTTGGTCTAAGTATGTTCTGCTTATGATCTATTAATCTATACATTTAGTTCACTTAATATACTGATATTTATATAATTAGTCTATTGATTT